>JAKFXW010000239.1 GCA_021731185.1 Gallionellaceae bacterium | reverse complement strand
GCCGATACCGCAACCCTGGGCAAAACTGCAGGTAAAGATGTACAAAACGATAAACCCACTTACGTTACTTTGTTGGGTGTGCAAGCTGCCAAAAAAATGGCCTTAGAATTACACGCTGAGGCTTTAGACACGTTGGCGAATTTTGGGCAACCCGCACATCGATTACGTCAGTTAGCAGATTTTATTTTATTGAGAAAATTTTAATGTCCAAAGCGCATGATGTAGATTCACATGATTTGCTATCACTGGAATTGGGATCTGCAGAATGGAGTTTGCTCGAAACAATTAATACTCCGGATGCACTACGCCAGCTTGAGCGCAAACAATTGCCGCAACTGGCGCAGGAGTTACGCCATTTCCTGATTGACTCAGTGAGTAAAACTGGCGGACATTTGTCGTCTAATCTGGGCACAATCGAGCTGACCATCGCCTTGCACTATATATTTAACACGCCGCACGACAAGCTGGTGTGGGATGTGGGACACCAAACTTACGCACATAAAATTTTGACTGGACGGCGCGAAGCGATGAAAACGCTACGCATGGCGGGCGGCATATCGGGTTTCCCTAAGCGTGAAGAAAGTGTCTATGATGCATTTGGCACGGCGCATTCCAGTACCTCTATTTCAGCGGCATTGGGCATGGCAGTGGCGGCTCAATTGAGTGGCAGCAATCAGCGTTCCGTGGCGATTATCGGCGATGGTGCGATGAGCGGCGGTATGGCATTTGAAGCTTTGAATAATGCGGGTGCGATGTCGACCAATTTGTTGGTGGTGTTGAATGACAACGATATGTCGATATCGCGTCCGGTCGGCGCGCTGAATAATTATCTGGCGAAATTATTGTCAGGCCGATTTTATTCGGTCATGCGGCGCAGCAGTGAAAAAATGTTGAAAAATATTCCGCCAGTACTGGAATTTGCCAAGCGTGCGGAAGAACATGTTAAAGGCATGATCACGCCGGGCACCTTGTTTGAAGAATTTGGCTTCAACTATATTGGCCCGATTGACGGGCACGATCTCGACACGCTCATCACTACTTTAAGCAATATACGAGAATTGGAAGGGCCGCAATTTTTGCATGTGGTCACGCAAAAAGGTAAAGGTTATGCCCAGGCTGAAGCAGACTGTCTGCTCTATCACGGCGTAGGAAAATTTGATCCGGTGCAGGGCATCATTGCCAAACCCAATAACGAATCCAAGCCCAGCTATACACAGGTTTTTGGTACATGGCTGTGCGACATGGCTGAGCAAGATAAACGTGTGGTGGGGATTACACCCGCGATGTGCGAAGGCTCGGGCATGGTGGAATATGCGCAGCGTTTCCCGGATAGATATTTTGATGTGGGTATCGCCGAGCAACATGCGTTGACCTTTGCTGCAGGGCTGGCCTGTGAAGGCATGAAACCTGTGGTGGCAATTTATTCCACGTTTCTACAACGCGCTTACGATCAACTCATACACGACATCGCCATACAAAATTTACCAGTATTGCTGGCAATAGATCGTGGCGGATTAGTGGGCGCGGATGGTGCAACGCACGCGGGTAGCTTTGATTTAAGCTTCTTACGCTGCATACCTAACATGACTGTCATGACCCCGGCGGATGAAAATGAATGCCGCCAAATGCTCTATACCGCCATGCAAATGAACTCACCCACGGCAGTGCGCTACCCACGCGGCACGGGCCCAGGAGTTGTGCCTGTTAAGGAAATGCAGGCACTGCCCATAGGACGAGGCGAAATTCGACGCAAGGGAAAAAAGGTGGCGATTCTGGCCTTTGGCTCGATGCTTGCACCCGCCCTGCTGGCTGCCGAAGAACTGGACGAGGCTGATTCATTAAATATAACAGTGGTCAATATGCGTTTCGTAAAACCATTGGATACTGAATTAATTTTGCAATTAGCTCAAACGCATGAACTATTCGTCACGGTAGAAGAAAATACCATCCAGGGTGGCGCGGGCAGTGCGGTAGCGAAATGTTTGCAACAACATGAACTGCACAACACACTCTTGCAGCTTGGCTTGCCGGATAAATTTTTAGAGCAAGGTGATCCCGCTAAAATGCTGGCGGCTTGCGGCTTGGATGCAGCGGGAATTGCAGCATCTGTACGCCATAAGATTAAAGCTCAAAATTCAGCGGGCTAACTGCATATTGTTGAGCAGCAACTTTCTTTGTGGTAACGTACCTACATTGTTTGCATAACGTGAGGTGTAGCCATGACTATTACTACTCTATCAAGCCGCCAGTTCAATCAGGATGCCAGCAAAGCAAAAAAAGCCGCCCAAGCAGGTCCTGTAATCATTACGGATCGCGGTCGTCCAGCACATGTACTGCTGACCTTTGATGCCTACAAAAAAATGACGGGCGAGCGCGCTAAAATTGCTGATCTGTTGGCGATGCCAGGTATGGAAGATATTGAGTTTGAGATTCCAAAAATGTCTGATTTTGCACAATCGGCAGATTTCTCCTGATGTACTTGCTGGATACTAATGTCGTATCGGAGCTACGCAAAATTCGTCTGGGCAAGGCGGATATCCGCGTCGCAGCGTGGGCGGACAGTGTCGATGCCAGCGATTTATACCTCTCGGTAATCACCATTCAAGAATTAGAAATTGGCGTGTTGCTGGCTGAACGCCGCGACTCATCGCAGGGTGCGATATTTCGTGCGTGGTTAGGCAGCCACGTTTTGCCTGCATTCGCTAACCGCATTCTGGCAGTTGACACCGCCGTGGCACAACGCAGCGCACGGCTGCATGTCCCAGACCCTCGACCTGTTCGTGACGGGCTGATTGCCGCAACCGCGTTTGTCCACGGCATGACCGTCGTCACACGTAATGTTGCTGACTTTGAGCCTACGGGTGTTGCCACATTCAACCCTTGGTTAGTTCTTGAACACCCAAAAAAATAGATACCGTTTTGTCTGGCAAGCACCCAGTTTGCAAAGCCCACCCACACTCTCTCACGGTATAATGCACTTTGTTTTTGATTGTTCCGTACAGCTGATGTTGATTTTTCGTGGCCTTCCTTCCATCTGGGCAGAATCTTCTGCGCTACAAAATTCCGCGCCAATGGTCGCGTTGACCATAGGCAATTTTGATGGCGTGCATCTGGGGCATCAGGCACTGTTAAATCAATTAAGCGAGGCTGCGAAATCTCGCGGCCTCCCCACTGCGGTATTAACGTTTGAGCCGCATCCCCGCGAATTTTTCATGCCACAGCAAGCACCTGCACGGTTGACCAGTATGCGTGAAAAACTGGAATTTTTCGCAGAGCTTGGGATCGATCAAGTGTATGTATGTCGTTTTAATGCGCGCTTCGCACAAATGTCAGCACAGGATTTTATGCATGCGATATGCCAAAAATTAACTGCAAAATTTATTCTGGTAGGCGATGATTTTCGCTTTGGCAGCAAACGTGCAGGAAATTTTGCATTGATGAATAAGATGTCCACTGAATATGGCGTGACCGTGCAAGCTATGTCCAGCGTGCTTCGAAATGACGTACGCATTTCCAGTACAGCCGTTCGAACAGTCTTGGCGGCGGGAGATTTGCTGGCAGCGAAGAGTTTTCTCGGACGTGCTTATAGTATGAGCGGACGAGTGGTGCATGGTGATGGCGTAGGTAAAAAACTGGGCTTCCCTACTGCTAACATCCAGTTAAAACATAATTTTCCACCACTTGTCGGAATTTTTGTGGTGCGCGTGACGGGCGATGACATGCCGTCTATGCAAGGTGTAGCCAGCCTCGGCGTGCGACCCACGGTTAGCAAAAATGGCAAGCCTGTGTTGGAAGTGCATATCTTTAATTTTTCCAATGAAATTTATAACAAACATTTACGCGTAGAGTTTTTGCATAAATTACGCGATGAAGAAAAATACCCAAATTTAGAAATTTTGATTCGACAAATTTCACAGGATGTGCAAGATGCAAAATCCTGGTTTACCAAAAATGACAAGTTAGACAACATGATTAATTATTCTAAATGACCGACTATAAAACCACCCTAAATTTACCCGACACACCATTTCCCATGCGCGGTGATCTCGCCAAACGTGAGCCGCAAATGCTGGCCGTCTGGCAGGCACAGCAACGCTATCAAAAAATTCGCGCAGCCAGTGCTGGGCGCAAAAAATTTATTCTGCACGACGGCCCGCCCTATGCCAATGGGGATATTCATATTGGCCATGCGGTCAATAAAATATTAAAAGACATGATCGTTAAAAGTAAAACCATGGCGGGTTTTGATGCACCTTATGTGCCGGGCTGGGATTGTCATGGTTTGCCGATCGAGCATCAGGTTGAAAAAACGCATGGTAAAAATATAGCACCTGCAGAATTCCGCAAGCTGTGTCGCGCTTATGCTGCCGAGCAAGTTGAGCGCCAGAAAAAAGATTTTATCCGCCTGGGTGTGTTGGGCGATTGGGAGCATCCTTATCTCACGATGAATTATCAAACCGAGGCGAATATTATTCGCGCGCTCGGTACGATTTATGAGAACGGCTATTTGTATCAAGGCTATAAGCCAGTGAACTGGTGTCTGGATTGTCAGTCCGCGCTGGCCGAAGCCGAGGTAGAGCATGAAGATAAAATTTCATCTGCGATTGATGTGGAATTTGAAGTAAAAGACACGCAAGTAGTGGGCAAAATTTTTGGCGTGTCGCTCGCAAAAAATGCCAAGGTGTATGCCGTCATCTGGACGACTACGCCGTGGACGCTGCCCGCCAATCAAGCGGTATGTGTGCATCCTGAGTTGCGCTATGACCTGATTAAAACTGAAAAAGGGTATTTGATATTGGCGTTTGATTTGGCGGGTGCGTGTTTAACCCGCTATCAATTGGCGGGCAGTAATGATCGCGGCAATGGCATTGCGGCCTCGTGCGATGGCGCAGTGCTGCAAGGATTGCAGCTGCAACATCCATTTTACCAGCGCACTGTGCCTGTTATTTGTGGCGAGCACGTAACCTTGGAGGCAGGTACGGGATTGGTACACACTGCGCCAGCACATGGCTTGGACGATTATGTGGTCGGGCAAAAATATAATTTGCCCACGCACAATCCGGTTGCGGACGATGGAAAATTTATTGCCAGCACCGAATTGGTCGGCGGCTTATTTGTGTGGAAAGCCAATGATGTGGTGGTGGACGCGCTTAAAAATAGCGGGTATTTGTTGCAGCATGAAAAAATAAAACACAGCTATCCGCATTGCTGGCGACACAAGACTCCGATTATTTTTCGTTCTACGCCGCAGTGGTTTATCAGTATGGATAGGCCAGTAGGTAATAATGCACCGCCTAACACTCATCCAGTTAATGTTCAATTTTATGGTGTTGATACGCTGAGGGAACGAGCCAATATAGCTGTCAGTGATACCCAGTTTTATCCCTCATGGGGACGCGCTCGCCTCGAAGCGATGATTAAAAATCGCCCTGATTGGTGTGTGTCGCGCCAGCGCAGTTGGGGGGTGCCGATGCCATTTTTTGTGGATAAGGAATGGGGCGGGTTACATCCCGATACGCCTGCATTGCTGGAGCAAGTCGCGAAGTTAGTTGAGCAGCAAGGCATTGAAGCATGGTTTAGTCTGGATATAGCAGCATTTCTGGGTGCGGATGCTGCGCACTATAAAAAATTAACCCACACCTTGGACGTATGGTTTGATTCTGGCACGACCCACGCCTCTGTGTTGCGCCATAACGCCGAGCTAAAATTTCCCGCTGATTTGTATCTGGAAGGTTCGGATCAACATCGCGGTTGGTTTCAATCTTCCCTGCTTACAAGCTGTGCCATCAATGGCCGCGCGCCTTATGATGCCTTGCTCACCCACGGTTTTGTGGTGGATGGTCATGGCCATAAAATGTCCAAATCAAAAGGCAATGTCATCGCCCCGCAGAAAATTTTAGATACGCTGGGGGCAGATATTTTACGATTGTGGGTAGCATCGACTGATTATTCCGGCGAGATGACCATTTCCGATGAAATTCTGAAGCGCGTGGTGGAAAGTTATCGCCGCATCCGCAACACGCTGCGCTTTTTGCTGGCGAATACCGCCGATTTCGACATGCAACGCGATGCGATACCTGTTGTTGATTGGTTAGAAATTGATCGTTACGCGCTGGCGCGAATGGCGCAATTACAGAAAGAGGTTAAGCAGGATTTTACGGATTATCAGTTTCATCTGGTCGTGCAAAAACTTCAGACTTTCTGTTCGGAGTATCTGGGTGGATTTTATCTGGATGTATTGAAGGATCGTCTTTATACTGCCGGGGCACATTCAACTGCGCGACGTTCTGCACAAAATGCGTTGCACCATATCTCCCATAGTCTCGTGCGTTTGATTGCGCCGATATTGAGCTTTACCGCAGAAGAAGCGTGGCAGGTGTTATGCGGCAAAGAAGACGACAGTGTGTTTGTTGAAAACTGGCATTCCTTGCCGGATGCTGGACTGGATAGTACAGAAATTCAGGCTTGGTTAAACATCGAAGCTTGGCGTGCCAAGGTTAATAAGCATATCGAAGAAGTGCGTGTTACCGGGCTGATCGGACAGGCTTTAGCGACTGAAGTTGATATTTACGCTGCGGGCGAAGACTTTAAATTATTAACTCGACTGGGCGATGATTTGCGTTATGTAATGATTACCTCACGCGCCACCGTGCATGCAATCGCCAGCACAGCCGAGCAAAAAGTTGTGGTGACACCCAGCACCCATGACAAGTGTGAGCGGTGCTGGCATTATCGATCCGATGTGGGGCATGATGTCTTGCACGCTACTTGGCACGCTACGATTTGCCGCCGTTGTGTAGACACTTTATCCAATGTTTCTATGGGCGAAAACGAGCAGCGTCGTTATGCTTGATTTGAATCGATGGAGTCATTTGCGCAGCTGGTTGCTGTGGGCAGTGCTGATAATTGTGCTGGATCAGATCAGTAAAATTTGGATCAGCAAGCATTTTTTTTACGGAGAAAGTGTGGTTGTCACGCAATTTTTTAACCTGGTGTTAGTCCATAACAGTGGCGCAGCATTCAGCTTTCTCAGTAGCGCAGGCGGCTGGCAACGCTGGTTTTTTAGCGCGATAGCGCTGGTTGCTTCTGTTTGGATTACATGGTTGCTGCATAGACATAAAAACGAAAAATTATTTTGTGTCGCACTCACTCTGATACTGGGTGGCGCACTGGGAAATTTAATTGACCGCGTTGCGTATGGGTATGTAGTGGACTTCCTGGATTTTTATTGGAATACCTACCATTTTCCAGCCTTTAACGTTGCGGACTCAGCCATTACATGCGGTGCGGTGTTGATGATTTGGGAAGGGATCGTTAAGAAATCCTCAGGCAACACGGCATAAGTTTTTTAGGAGAAAATATGGACTTAATATTAGCCAACCCCCGCGGCTTTTGTGCCGGAGT
>JAKFXW010000019.1 GCA_021731185.1 Gallionellaceae bacterium | reverse complement strand
CAACTGGTATAACTACTAGCCATCTGACTAACCCAGCAAAAGGCTTTGCATAGCCAATCGGCTAAGTCACCAAAATGACGGTGACATAAGCCGCTGGTTAACGCTGGGCAAGTCATTGGTTATAGCCGTACTCAAATGTACTGCCTTCACCCGCAAGCACTAAAAGTACGCAATCCGCTACGGGCTAAAGCCCATGCGGAATTGTCAGGGGTAGACCGTGGTTGTATAGCCGATGAATCGGCAACAACCACGCACCGTCGCCTCATCCTTGCCGCCTTGTGCTCCTGTTTATCAGAAATTAGAATCAGTTCGTCCCTGATGACTTTGTGGAAGGTTAAACTTAGGGAAGCATTGATTTAATCCTCCATGAGCCGCGTTGCAGACCAAATTGTGATGATCGCAAGGCGCATCCCGAAGGCCAGGGGTCATTCTCCCTGGCAAGGGGTGCAACACAGCGAGTGCGCAATTTGGTCGCAACCCATACGGGACATGGCTTTACGGGCGGCCTGCATTGTCGCAAGGCTAGCCAAGGGAACGACCCTTAGCGTCACCTTGCTCCGTGCATTCCATCCCGCAAAGCCGATGTCGCGGCCATGTGGGATTAAATCAGTGCTTCCTTAGTTACCGTTACCGTTTGGGGTAGAATTTTCTGGGGGGTCTTCTTTATAAATTTTATGTTTGCCTGTATAGGCATATAGTTCCAGGCGATTTGCGACCCCAAGCTTTTCGTAAATTGCAGTCAGATGATTGCGTAATGTGAATTCGCTGATAAACAACCGTTTAGCAATCTCCTTAGTGGTCGTTGAGCTGGGATCACTGCCTACTTCAGCTGCTATCAACCGCTCTTTGCGGGTTAGGCTGGCAATTTTCTGTTGATGGGGATCATTGTTTTCGGGTGCTTTTCTGCGTGATAATTCAAGGAAAATTCGACCTGTAGCCTTACTACTCAACCACATTTCATCCTCATAGACTTTTTCAATTGCTTTAAGAATCGATTCGGCAGGGCTGGCTTTTTCTACAATGCCCCGTGCGCCTGCCAGCACCGCAGCATCATGCAAAGAGTAATCATTAGAACCCGTCAGCACCAGAATTTTCGCCTTGGATTTAATCAGTAACGGGGAAATGGCTCTCACGCCACTTTCACCACTCAAATCAAGATCCAGCACGATGACATCGGTGGACACAGTATCCAGCAGTTGTAATGCCTCGTTCACGTTAGTCACTGTGCCTACAACTTCCATTGTAGGTTTAGCACTGTTAACCAGTCGCTCCAACCCCCACAGCAGACTGCGATGATCATCTATGAGTGTAACTCTTATAGTGCGGTTCAAAATTTGTATGATGCCCTTATAACGGTATGACTACATGTATGACAGTATACCCCTGCACGTTGTATGCGACAAAGCTCGTACCTCCCAGCAGGAGTGCTCGTGCACTAATAGAGCGCGGCATAAAATCAGCTATCGGGGTTTTCCCTATTATTTCATTTGCTATCTTCAAAAACAACTTTTGATCTTCACAATACATTTCTATATACGCCTTCTTGGCTTTTGTGTGACGCAAAATATTGCTCATTCCTTCAGCTAGTACTTGCAGTGCAGCACCAGCCAGTTTGGCACTGACCCGTAAATCCACATCGCATTTTACCTCAACATTTACGCCATAGAAACGCTCAAAATGTTCTGCTTGTGACTTGGCTGCCGAGACAAAGGTATCTCCGGTTAAAGAGGTATCTTCCCGTAAATTAATCGCATGTCGGCGCAAGTCTTGTATAGTTGACTGAGTCATAGCCACTAATTCGCCAATTTCTTTAGAAAGCGGATTGTCTGTACCAGCCTGTCGATGCAGTGCCTCTAAACCCAGCTTGAGGCCGATGTAGGGCTGCACAGTAGTATCGTGAATATCCAGAGAAATTCGAATGCGTTCATGCTCTGCAGCCTTCGATACAAGATCATCCATAAGCTGCATACTCTCCACCACCTGTGCGATTAACGCTGTCAGTTGTCCGGCAAACACAATATCAGTATTCATCCATGGCTTACCCCCAGACGTAATAAAAATTCGGCCTGCGCCACCATCACGCTGCGCAAAAGGTGCTGTGATAAAGCAGTTGGTCTCAAGAAGGTTTGCTAACCTTTTGCATTCATTAATGACCACGGTATCTTTATGGAATAGTGCTGCAGTAACTCGTTCCCACCACACTGGCCGGCGCGTGTATATGGTTGCCAAGTCATCAGGAAGTCCCAAAAATGGTTTTGCTGCGGCCTCATTTATTTCATGAGGTAGTTCCGCTTGTCCGTATTTATTTTTAGCTGCGTAATAATACGAGTATGTTGCAGCACTATTAGAGCGTTTCAAGATCAGCACACAGGTCTTGGCTTCAAAGAAATACAGCATTCTTTCAAGATTGATAGCAATTGCATGGTCATAACCAAATCGTGGATTCCATTGATTATTGTTGATCAGTTGTAAAATTCCTAAACGGCGGCGCTGGTCAATTTCGTGCCCACCCCAATACGCAATCATGTATCCCAAAGCCAGCAAATACACGGGTCGCACTAATATTTGATCTACCTCCAACTCTGTTTTTAGTGCGAACCAGGCACCCACAAATCCAAATAGCACCGTAGACGCACCGGTAACCAGCAAACCTTCGCGGAATCCCCTTGAAAATGATGCTGCTAAAATCGCAAACAAATACAGCAATACAAAAATGCTGCTGGCCCCTTGAGTCAAGGCAACCAGAAATGAACTGAAGAGTACATCTCCCCAATGGGTATAACGTGGCGGAAGAGTGGGCGCGTTTTCCGGCGACACCATCAGCAGCAGTACGGCGCTCCAAATGCAGTACAACACCAGGGAAATGTTGGCAAGCAACGTTAAATTAAAATTGGCAGTTTCCGCTGGGTCCAGATAGATAATTGCCAACCCGGAAAATGCCAATATACAGCGCACCACAGCTATCCTGGGCGCATCGCCCGAACTACTGAAAGATGCTACTGACAATGTTTTAAGAGTAGATGCTCGCTCTTCCATACCTGACATTCACTCTTTCTAACTTATTTATTATTAATGCAAGGTAAAACTTACCCTGACACCCCCAATGATATTTTTATATCATTCATTTGCATCCTAAGTATAGATACCCAGTATCTAGCGTGCCTTCGACCGCCTCTCGGTTAAGTCGTATCAGTTTTGCGCGAAGTACATGCGCAGGATTTTATTGAGATCAATCGGTGGGCGACCGCGTGGCTCAATCCATTGGTATGCTTTGCTTTCATTATGTACTTATTGGTTGTGACTTTACGTGGGCGTATGAAAGTTTAAACAGTTCACGGCTATTACGAATAAATCAGCGTTTGTACGAAAAATAATACCTCCTGCGCGTGACCATCCGCCTTTACGCCACGCCATTCGCGACGCAACACGCCGTATTGATCGAGTACGAAAGTGCTGCGTTCTATGCCGCGTACTTGTTTGCCGTACATGTTTTTTATTTTTATGACGCTGAATTGTGTGCAAATTTTTTCTTCGCTATCGGACAGTAAGGCAAATGGTAATGAAAATTTAGCTTTGAAGTTTTCATGTGATTTGATGCTGTCGCGTGAGATGCCGACCACTTCGCATTGAGCTTTTTGAAAGTCAGGGTAGAGATCGCGGAACTGCTGGCTTTCTGCAATGCAGCCGGGGGTATTGTCTTTGGGGTAAAAATATATGACCAGAGATTTGCCGCGTGCGGATGCAAGTTTGAAGTCAACTTGGTCTGTAGCGGGCAATGTGAAATTGGTAACGGGTTGGTCAAGCATAAATTCTATCTCTAGTGTGGAGTTGAGGGTGTGATGTCATTGTTGGCAATATTGTGAACTAAGGCAAGCGTCTCGTGCGCCAATTGAGTAAAGCCACTGTCAGATGGGTTGTTAAGTACAAGCTGCGGCGCATCGCTATAGTTTGGGTAATGGCTATATATGGATTTGTTGTAGGCAGGGTCGTAGTGTTGTTCGAGCAGCTCGGTGATGAGCGCATCCCATGACTGCATTTCGCACAGGGTTTGCCAGTGCGAAATATGTGCGTTGGAGTGCGAGCCTTTTAAGCGCAGTAATAGTGTATGCAGCAGTTCTGGGTGATGCAGAAAATGTGTGTAGTCCTCGCGCAATAATTTAATGCGTAGCTTGGTTGGTGTTTCCAGGCGAAGACATGGGCTGAACCACATTTTTTCGATGAGCGTTTCAGGTATGCGCACAGCACCAATTTTTTTACTTTCAGATTCAATAAAAACGGGTCTAGTAAAATCAAACGATTTTAATTGCGCCAGCAATTGACTATCGAAAGATTTTTGCGTTGACTGGGTTTCATGAATTACATCACCAAGTACAGAGCCACGATGTTTGGCTATTTGCTCCATATCCAACACTTGCGCGCCATGGTGTTTTAATGTGCTGAGTAAACGGCTTTTGCCACTGCCAGTTAATCCACACAATACATAAAAGGAGAGTTGAGTCGGCACAATGGTGAGTTGTTGCAAAACATGTTGCCGGTAGTTTTTGTAGCCACCCTCTAAGCGTGTTGCAGCAAAGCCAATTTGCCGCAGGATGTGTGTTAGTGCGCTACTGCGTTGCCCGCCGCGTGCGCAGTAGATAAGTGGTTGCCAATTACGAGGCTGGTTGTGCCAGGATTGCTCAAGGTGACGGGCAATATTGCGTGCGATGAGTACTGCGCCTAATTTTTTGGCTTCAAACGCAGAATGTTTATAGAGCGCCCCTACACGTTCGCGTTCGGCATCGTTGAGTACCGGGTAATTGGATGCTCCCGGGATATGATCTTCTGCATACTCAGAGGGCGAACGCACATCAATGATGTAGGTAAAGTCGGCGAGTTGCGCGGCGGTAATAAGTTCAGGGTGTTTCACAGAGCGGTAAGGGCTTTAGATTAATGGTGAGTAGGGTCAATATGCATGTTTGCCCCACAAGGGGGCAATGTAATAAACAAGGCGGCCAGTTTAGCTAATGTGCTCATTTTAAGGGTGGATTTTTTAGTTAGCGGGAAGTCGGTTGCGATATTTGTCTGCATAAATTACAAAAGTAGGGGGGTATCTGGAAAGTCGAATACGGTAAGTAAAGGTTATTCAATTCTCACCCGCGAACCTTTAATTCTTAAAAGTGGGGAAAAGTTGGGGGCTTGAAAGCCAAAATAAGAATAATAATAATTTCACAGGGGGAGTGCATTAATTTAAAGTGCCGAGTAACGGTAATTATACCCATAATTTTAGGTGGCTCAATCTGGCGGCAGAGAATTCGCGAGCAGGATTTTATAGGTGGCACGAAAGCTGCTATCGGAGGAAGCGAAGCAGGAAATCTAATTTTATAGGTTTATGCAGATGCTAGCCTAGCTTAATGTTTAATAAGGTGTTTTTTGGATTTTTTGTTTGGGCGTTGACATTGCCATGCATCTCATACATTATGGCGGCGCATTTTTTGGTTTGCTTATTAATTGAGTGATTGTAGGTTGAGGTTGTTATTTTTTTGCTTCGGTTATTTGCATTTAGTTGGGTGCAGCCTTGAGTTGGGTTTGGCTGTTAGGGGTTTGACTGAAAGTCAGTTGAGCCGATAGCCAGTGAAACTTTGAGCTTGCTGGTTCTGGTAGTTCTGTGCCGATAGTTGTTTTATTGGCGGTTTAATTGTTCGTTGGGGAGCCACTTACGATGCACCGTATTTTTTTACATTCGATAGTTTTATTGGTAGGGTTGTTTGCGGCTACTGCAAGTTTTGCGGATAGCTCTACGGCTCATGATGGTGTACCCCACAGTGCGGGCAATGCTGCTGCTGCTGCTGCTGTGGCAAAACGCGGTTATATCGCTGATTATGACGATATATTCATTGTGAAGGGTGGTCCGGAGGCCAAGCCCGGGATGGAGTTCAAGCCCCTTGAATGGAATTGGGTGGATAAGCTTTTCTATAATCCTATGGGATGGATAAATTCGTTCACGGATCAGCTAGGCCCTGAAGTCGAACAGCCTATCGACTTTCCGCATGATCGTCATGCGGGTGATCCAAGCAAGGTTAATCCAGATGGGAAGACGGGCGATGGCATCAATTGCATGTATTGTCATACATTTGCCCGTCGTAGTTTAACTTCAGGGATACCGCCATTACGCAAATGTATCGGGTGTCATCAGAATATCCCCTCCGTGCGGGATACGCCGCGTATCGTCAAGCTTTTTGAATACTGGGATGCTGGCAAACCTATTCCTTGGAAAAAAGTGCATGATTTGCCGGATTACGTGCGTTTTAACCACGAACGCCATATCCAGCGATTTGTATTTAATCAAGAGCGTCCCTACAAAGAGGTGTGCGGATATTGTCACGGTGATGTTGCGTCGATGGGGGTTGCGCGTCGGGTAAGAACATTGTCCATGGGTTTTTGTGTGAATTGTCATAAGAAAAACCACGCCCTTGATAGCACTTTCACCAAGGCCGGGCATGGGCCGAATGATTGCTTTATGTGCCACAAGTAAAGTTTTGGATGGCAATTCAGATAGCTTAATGTTGGCAGGATCAATAGATTTCACATGAGGATTCAACAATGATGGAAAATAATTTTAATCGGCGCGATTTTTTGAAGGTGTTGGGATGGGGTGGCGCTGCGGTAGCCTTGAGTGCCTGCGGTAATACTTCGGTTGAGAATGGTACGGAGTTTGTTACTGCTCATTCCACCGAGGCAATGCCTGAGTATGCGATCCCCGGTGTTTATGTGCATTACAATTCCACCTGTGCCCAGTGTGATGGCGGCTGCAGTATCTTGGGTCGAGTGCGGGAAGGTCGCGTGTTAAAACTTGAGGGCAATCCTGAGTCCCCCATAAATAAGGGCAAGATTTGTGGCTTAGGTCAAGCGGCATTGCAAGCGCACTACAATCCTGATCGTATTACGCACCCTATGTTGCGTAAGGGTGATCAGGGAGAGACGATCACTTGGGATCAGGCGTTTACTTTAATTAAAGAAAAATTGACTGAGGTTGAGGGGAGTGAAGTTGCCTTCTTGACTGGAGCAACCAGTGGTCATTCTGGTGCGTTGTTGAAAAACTATATGGATGCACTGGGTTCGGCTAAACATTATGCCTATGAGGCGGTTGTTCCATCGGTTGTGCGTGCAGCCAACAAAAAAAGTTATGGCGTAGAAATGCCACGTTTGCATATTGATAAGGCTCGGGTAGTGGTTTCATTTGGCGCAGATTTTTTGGGTGCCTGGGTGTCGCCCGTGAATTTCACGCAACAATATGCCAAGTTTCGCAAGGGTTCGGACGGTATGCGCGGTGTGCTGGTGCAGGTTGAATCCAAAATGACTTTAACGGGCGCAAATGCTGATCGTTGGCTGTGTATTCGTCCCGGTACGGAAGGTATTTATGCGCTGGGTCTGATCAATGCGCTGGGTGCTAAAG
>JAKFXW010000020.1 GCA_021731185.1 Gallionellaceae bacterium | reverse complement strand
ACATCACCCACCTGTCCCCTGCCGCATTCTAAAAATTGTCAACACGCCAATCGCCACTAATAAAATTAAACCGAATCCTGTGACCGACGTACTGATAGAAACACCCATTGATGTTGCAAAGCTGTAGCCGCCGACGAAGCACAGCATCGCCAAGTTCTCTATAAAATTTTGCACCGCTAATGCGTTGCCCGCACCGATGGTTTCGTGGCCGCGTTCTTGCAACAGGGCGTTCAGCGGCACGACAAAAAATCCGCCGCATAAACCAATCGCGATCATGACCGCTGCGGCGAAATAAAAATCGTGTACAAAAATAAGTGCCAGTACGGCGGGGCCTAATAGCAAGCCACCTATCAATGCACGATTGACGTTGGCGAGCGATACCCATAGCCCCGCGCCGACTGCACCCAGCACGATGCCGATGGAGACTGCGCCCATTAAGTTGGCGGGAGTTTGGTTGTTGGTGATGAGTAACACGGCGGGTACCCACGCGAATAACATCAGGCGCAAGGTAGCGCCGCTGCCCCAGAATACGGCGGTGCCGAGCAGGCTGAAACGCGAGTCTGCATTTTTAAAGAGTATGGATAGCGAAGTAAAAAATTGTTTGATGAGCGACCATGGGTTGAAGTCCACGAAGGCTTTTTCTGCGGGCAAGCGCGGGATAAATAAGTTGGCGACCAGTGCCAATGTGTACGCTGCCATCACGCCTGTGAATGCCAAATCCAGTGATTGATCGGCCAGCCAGCCGCCAAGCACGACACCGAGCAGAATGGCGACGATGGTCGAGCCTTCCATCATGCCGTTGGCGCGCACGAGTGATGCAGTTGCAAACATTTGCGACAGGATGCCGTATTTAGCGGGTGAATAAACGGCTGCGCCGATTCCGATTAAAGCGTATGCGCTAATCGGGTTAATGCCCGACAGCATGGCAATCGCACCTGCCAGTTTGAGCGAGTTGCCGATGAGCATGACGCGCCCCTTGGGAAACGCATCGGAAATTTGCCCGACAAATGGCGCAAGTAAAATAAAGGGGGCAATAAAAGATTCCTGCAGCAACGGCACAAGATTGGGCAATCCTTGTGATTTAACAATGGCAATGGCGGCAATCAAAATAGCATTATCCGCAAGTGCTGAAAAAAATTGCGCTATCAGCACTGCCCACATGGGTAGCGACATTAACGACAGATTAAGCGCAGGGCGACGGCTGTGGAAAATCATAGTGATTTAGATAGTGTAGGTCGTGCAAAAAAAGTACGGGTAGCAAAGACTGCGGGAGGAAATTTTTTTGTGCCTTCTGTGGTTTCCAGGCGCAGATGCCGCTTCAGTACAAAATCAAACAGTAGGGGATTGTAGTCACGCAGTTCCTGTATGACTGACACAACGGCTGGATCCAACAAACCTTCAGCAGCAAATTTTTTGACAGAAAACAGTGGCATTACTCCCACTAACGGATAATCTGAGCCATGTAATAACCGTGTATGCCAATCGCTGCCCCACGAGGGGACAATGTGTTTGAGTATGCGTGGCAGGATGTGCATACGGTTCATTTGAGTGATGGCGGAAATTTCACCGAACAGTCTGCCTTGATAACGAGGCTCAGCCATCATACGCTCGAACAATTCAAAGCTCTCGACAACGGGTTTGTCGGGATGATCAGTATCAATGTCCATACCGTGCGATGCACAATGTGCCACCACCACGCGCACCCCAGCAGCCAATGCGCGACGCAGTTTTAATGGGTTACCCAAGTGTTGAAAGCCCGCGCCTTGCACGGCTTTTTCTTCGCCCGCATGCACGATGAGTGGCAAATTATGGCGCGCCATCATTTCAAAAAAAGCATCGCATCGCGGTGAATCTGGATCCATTCCCATGGCCGCAGGTAACCACTTCACCGCTACTGCACCCTCTTGTATCGATGCCTCCAAGGCGATGAGCGCGTCCTTACGGTAGGGATGAATGGAGGCGACCCAGATAAAATGTTGAGGATATTTCAGCGCGACATTTTTTGCTGCGTGATTGGGTACGTGAAAGGTGCTGAGGTCTTCGCGCCGGGTACCGTCCTCGCTGTAATGCCAATCAAACGCAAATATCATCAATCGACCTCGATTTGAGGGGACACTCGCAACATTGGCGGGCTGCATGCTCTCTAATAAAGATACCAATCTCTCAACGTACACCGCATCAACGCGCCCCACGGCATCTTGATCTTCAGTGCAAGAAGCATTCAGATAAAATTTTTTCTGAATATACTGGAGCGGATGCATGAGGCTATCCATGTCTGGGTTAACCCAAATTCCAGTTCCACCATCTCCCAAGCCGGCCAGATGAACATGGCAATCCCAAACTTGTGCCGCATCCACACCCTCCCAAGCGGTTCGTATCACAGGATGATTGACCAGGCGCGGTGGCATTTCATTCAAACAAGGATTAAACAAGCTGCGCTCTGGCCAAACATTTATTTCCTCACAGCCACTCATGGAAAGCATTGCTGCGCCCGCTCCCAGTAAAAAATGCCTGCGGTTCATGTGGTCTCCTCGGTGTGTATTGTTTTTATCGAAGTTTCATTGGTAAATAAGGCCATTTGCTGAATAAAGCGGTAGTCACCGTAAAAATGAATAGCCATCGGCGTTGCAGAGTTGAGTAAACCATTTGCATCACCTTTTCTTGTGGTTGAACAGTGATGCCAGCGTAGTTGAAAGCTGTATTATTTGAATACCTTGGCGGCGATAGCACCAATTATTACACTATAAAGCATCAACTTATAATACTTTTAGCAATGATTGAAACCACGCAACTCCTCTCAACGATCAAAAATAAACTGAAAAGTCAGGGCATAACTTATAGGGATGTGGCGCATACATTGAATCTGTTAGAACTCAGCGTGAAGCGTGTTTTGACCTCTGGGCGACCTATGCCACTGAGCAAGCGCAGCGGTGTTGGGCTACTGTTGGCGGTGCATAAATGGGAACCTGAAGAATTTAGAAAATTACGTCGATGATTCGTTATTCCAATTCCTGATAAAAACGATCACAGTGTTGGCTTCATTTTCGGCTCCTAGCCGTACTCAAATGTACTGTCTTCGTCGCCTCATCCTTGCCGCCTTGTGCTCCTGTTTATCAGAAATTAGAATTAGTTCAGCGATTGTTGTCATCGAGATTAGCATTGCTTCTTTAACCGCCGAGTAAAAATTCAGCTTGATTGATTTATTTGCCTGCGCGCATCTCAACCGTGCGGATTTGTGCGGCCAATTTATCCAGCACACCATTGACGTATTTATGGCCATCCGTACCGCCAAATGTTTTAGTCAGCTCGACCGATTCGTTGATGATGACGCGATAAGGCGTTTCGGCTTGATGTAAAAGTTCGTAAGCACCCAACAGCAAAATGGAATATTCAATGGGGCTGAGCTCATTGATGGGACGATCCAGATGTGTGCCAATCAATTTTTCAAGCGGCTCGCGTTGCGCCAATGCACCTTGCAGTAAGGTCTTGAAAAACGCCACATCATAACGTCCCGTTCCCTGCTCGATTATCTGCTTTTCAATTTGGGCAGATTCTTCGCCCGTTAGCCGCCACTGATACATACCCTGCACCGCCAATTCGCGTGATCGTCGGCGCGTACTTTTGGCAGGTGCGCGCGGTTTAGCTACTTGCTCGCTCATGCCAGTCCTTTTAATAAATTAGCCATTTCAATGGCTACCAATGCTGATTCCGCGCCCTTTACCTGCATCCGCTCGACGGCCTGTTGATCGGTGTCGGTGGTGAGAATGGCGTTGGCGATGGGTATGCCGCTATGCAACTGCACTTCACTCACACCCCGCGCCGATTCATTGGCAACTATTTCAAAATGGTACGTATCACCGCGTATCACTGCACCCAACGCGATCAGCGCGTCATATTTTCTGCTTTGTGCCATGTGTTGCAACAGCAATGGAATCTCCAATGCCCCCGGTACCGAGACCAAAGTAATATTTTTCTGATGCACACCTTGCTCGGCCAGTTTAGCCATGCACGAGCTCAACAAGCCCTCGCATATCACAGTGTTAAAACGGCTTTGCACAATGCCAATGCGTAATTCTGTGCCATTTAAATTTTTTACAATTTCTTTCATGCGCGCTTTCTGAAATTAGCCAATTAAAATTACCCAGGTTGATATTTCCTGGGGTTGATATTTATACGATTTTTACTGATGCGTGTGCATATAGCCCACCACTTCCAAACCAAAGCCAACCATGCTCGGCAGCTTGCGCGGTGTAGCCATCAAGCGCATCTTGCCGACATTGAGATCACGCAATATTTGTGCACCAATGCCGTAACTGCGTGGATCCCATTGCACCGCGTGATGAGTTTCGGCAGTCGCCACCGCACGTGCCAACAAATCGCTGGATGTTTCAGCGTGATGTAATAACACCAGCACGCCACTGGTTGCCGCGCTGATTTTGAGCAGGGCATCGTGTACGCTAGTCGAATTGCTGAAACTGGAATGCTCCATAAAATCTATCACCGAAAGAGGCTCATGTACTCGAACCAAAGTTTCTTGTTGCGGATGAATGTCTCCTTTGACCAATGCCAGATGCGTGTGCTGCGTCGTTTTATCTACATAGCTGAATAAATCGAGTGCGCCATAAGCGGTTTGTACGGTGCGGCGTGCTACGCGCTCAACCAATTTTTCATGCTGGCTGCGATGCTGAATTAAATCAGCGATGGTGCCGATTTTCAGTCCGTGTAATTTCGCAAAAACCATCAAATCCGGCAGTCGTGCCATCTCTCCATCGTCTTTGAGTATCTCGCAAATCACCGCCACAGAGGTAAGCCCGGCCAATGCCGCCAAATCACAACTCGCTTCGGTATGACCTGCGCGCACCAGCACGCCACCATTTTTTGCCATCAATGGAAAGATATGTCCGGGCTGCACGATGTCACTGGGCGTAGCATTTTTATTCGCCGCAACTTGTATGGTGCGTGCGCGATCGGCGGCGGAAATTCCCGTGGTCACACCGCTGGCCGCTTCGATAGACAGCGTAAAATTAGTGCCCAATGGCGAGCCATTATCGCGCACCATCAACGACAAATTAAGCTGCTTACAATGTGCCTCGGTCATGGGCAAACACACCAAACCGCGCGCGTGTTTGACCATAAAGTTGATGGCTTCAGGCGTGACAAATTCTGCCGCCATCACTAAGTCGCCCTCGTTTTCGCGATCTTCTTCGTCTACCAATATCACCATCCGTCCAGCACGGATTTCGGCAATTATTTCTTGTATAGGGGCAATGCCTGTCATAAATTTTAATTCCAAAAATTATTTTTTTGCTTGCGTTTGCATAGTCTCACAAGGGGACAATGTCAACATACGCTCAACGTAACGCGCGATTAAATCAATTTCTAAATTTACTTTTGTGCCAGCGCGTAGTTCGTGCAGCGTTGTTGCGGTCAGTGTATGTGGAATCAAATTCACGTTGAATATTGTGTCTGCAACGTCATTTACCGTCAGGCTTACGCCATTGATGGTGATCGAACCTTTTATCGCGATGTATTTTGCCAAAGCGGGTGGCGCGTCCACGGTCAGCTTCCAACTTTCACCGAGATCAGCAAAGGCTAACACCTCACCTACACCATCCACATGCCCACTCACCAGATGCCCCCCCAGCCTGTCTGCCAGGCGTAAGGCTTTTTCCAGATTAACGTGCGCGCCTGACGTGGTTAATCCCACCGTGCAATTCAAAGTTTCGCGCGACACATCGACGGTAAAATATTTTTCATCGATCGCCACGACAGTCAGACACACGCCGTTTACCGCGATGCTGTCGCCCAAGTTTACATCTCCCATGCCCAATCTATCTGTCAGCACGCTGAGCCGCAAGCCGCCATCACGGTCTTGCACCTGGGCAATTTTTCCTGTGTCTGCAACGATGCCGCTAAACATTGCTACCTTTCTGCACTCGCGCCACAACGCGCAAATCCTTGCCCACGTTTCGCACGTCACGCCAGTTTAATTCCACACGTTGATCCAATGCTGTCAGCTCACCGAGTTGCGCGATCCCGCGCGCCATATCACCCAGCAATTGCGGCGCGATATATAACACGAATTCATCAATCATCCCTGCATGCAAAAACGCACCATTCAATTTACTACCCGCTTCCAGCAATATTTCATTGCAACCGCGCGCAGCCAAATCGCGTAACACGGCACGCAAATCCACGCGACCCTCTGCGTTCGGCAATATCACAACTTGCGCGCCCAGATTCTCCAATGCGGATATTTTCTGTTCATTATGCGTGGCAGTGTAAATCAGGGGGAAGCTCTCGCCCTCTCTTGCGGGAGAAGAAGAGGGGTGATGCAAAATCTTTGCTATAAGCGGTAACTTCAGTTTACTATCTAACAATACGCGTAGCGGCTGGCGCACACGTGGCAATCCCTCTTGCCCATTTTTTACTGGCAGAGGGGCATCTTCCTCCTTGGCAAATGCACGCACATTAAGCTGTGGGTCATCCGCCAGCACCGTACCAATGCCCGTCAAAACAGCACAAGAACGCGCACGCCAATGCTGCACATCCTGGCGCGCAACCTCACTGGTAATCCATTTGCTGGTGCCGTTATGTAACGCTGTACCTCCATCCAGACTCATGGCAATTTTGCAGCGCAGCCAAGGTGTGCCTCGTGTCATGCGCGAAAAAAATCCTAAGTTTAATTCCTGCGCGGCACTTTCCATGAGTCCCACATCCACTGTAATTCCGGCAGCACGTAATTGTTTTATCCCGGCTCCCGCCACTTGTGGATTGGGGTCTTGCACAGCGACTACGACACGCGCCACACCCGCTTGTATCAAGGCATTTACACACGGCGGTGTGCGGCCATGATGGCTGCAAGGTTCTAGCGTAAGGTAAGCAGTGGTACCGTGCGCGGCCTCGCCAGCGGCTCGTAATGCATGAACTTCCGCATGTGGTTCGCCCGCAAACTGATGCCAACCCTCCCCAATCATCGCGCCATTTTTCACCAGCACGCAGCCCACTCTTGGATTCGGGCTGGTCGTATACAAACCGCGCTCAGCCAAGCGCAGCGCATGCGCCATCCATTTGCTGTCAGCAACTGTGAACATGATTAATGGTTGGGTTTCTTGCGACGAACGGGTACTTTGCGGACTGCTTCTACAGCTTCGGTAAAATCACCCAGGTCACCAAAGCTTTTGTAGACCGAAGCAAAACGTATATAGGCAACCTTATCTAGTTTCAATAATGCCTTCATGACCATTTCACCAATCTGACGCGAGTTGACTTCGCGTTCGCCCAGAGAAAATATTTTTTGCTTCACTTCGTCGATCGCGGCATCCACCAGTTCGGTTGATACTGGGCGCTTGTGCAGTGCGCGTGAGAAACTGGTACGCAATTTTTCCTGACTAAACTCTGAGCGCATTCCGTTTTGCTTAACGATTTGCGGCATACGCATTTCTACATC
>JAKFXW010000017.1 GCA_021731185.1 Gallionellaceae bacterium | reverse complement strand
GCGCTTTACGCATCTTGGATGCCGCAACCATTTCCATTGCACGAGTAATTTTGCGCGTATTTTCTACACTCTTAATTTTTGTGCGGATTTCTTTACTGCCAGCCATCGTCGATTCTCCGGCTTAATAAACGACAGTGGATTTAAATTGCTCAATAGCCGCAACCAAGCTTTTTTCATTGTCGCCGGACAAATCCTTTTTCGCCTCGATCTCATCCATAAGGGCTTTATTCTGCGAACTTAAAAACTTGTGTAAACCTGACTCAAATGACAGCACCTTGTTGATTGGCACGCCATCAAACGAACCTTTGCTAATTGCAAATAAGGTTACTGCCATTTCAGCCACAGATAAGGGTGCGTATTGCGCCTGTTTCATAAGTTCCATGACCAAACGACCACGCTCCAGCTGTTTGCGTGTTGCTTCGTCCAAATCTGAAGCAAACTGGGCAAATGCTGCCAGTTCACGATATTGCGCAAGTGCCAAACGTACACCGCCACCCAGCTTTTTAATTACCTTGGTTTGCGCTGCACCGCCTACACGCGATACTGAAATACCCGCGTTAATCGCAGGACGTATCCCTGCGTTAAATAAATCCGTTTCCAAAAATATCTGACCGTCAGTAATGGAAATTACATTGGTTGGTACGAACGCGGATACATCGCCCGCCGCTGTTTCAATTATTGGCAATGCAGTCAAGGATCCTGTTTTCCCCTTTACCGCACCATTAGTAAATTTTTCAACATATTCAGCATTGACGCGAGATGCTCGCTCAAGCAAGCGTGAATGCAAATAAAACACGTCCCCCGGATAGGCTTCACGACCTGGCGGACGTCGCAGGAGCAGAGAAATTTGACGATAGGCCCAAGCTTGTTTGGTCAGGTCATCATAAACAATCAAAGCGTCTTGTCCGCGATCACGATAATACTCACCCATAGTGCAACCAGAATAAGGTGCTAAAAATTGCATTGCAGCAGAATCCGAAGCGGTTGCCACCACAACAATGGTGTAGGCCATCGCGCCATGTTCTGTAAGCTTGCGTACTACGTTAGCGACTGTGGAGGCTTTTTGTCCCACCGCAACATAAATACAGGTCATGTTCTGACCTTTTTGATTAATAATTGCATCAATCGCAACGGCAGTTTTTCCTGTTTGCCGGTCACCAATAATTAATTCACGCTGACCACGACCTACTGGAACCATCGAGTCGATAGACTTAATTCCCGTTTGTACAGGTTGTGTGACGGATTGTCTGTCAATTACACCTGGTGCAACTTTTTCCAGCTTATCTGTCAGTTTAGCGTTAATTGGCTCTTTTCCATCAATGGGCTGCCCCAAAGCATTTACCACACGGCCAATCAGTTCGGGACCAACCGGTACTTCCAGAATCCTGCCAGTACATTTAACGGTATCACCTTCAGCAATTTTTTCATAATCACCCAAGATAACAGCGCCGACTGAATCACGCTCCAAATTAAGCGCCAAGCCGAATGTGTTATTAGCAAATTCCAGCATTTCACCTTGCATCACATCAGATAATCCGTGAATACGCACAATACCATCTGACACATTCACTACTGTGCCCTCTGTTCTCGAACGAGTTTGCGCCTCAAAATTTTCGATGCGGCTACGAATTAAATTGCTTATTTCAGATGGATTGAGCTTCATCTATAATTTCCCTGTGTTCATTAATTCTAATGGTCAGGCCAGCGCATTCGCTAGCTCAGAAAGACGGGTACGCGCTGATCCATCGATTACACGGTCCCCAGCACGTATCACTACTCCACCTAACAATTCAGGGTCAACTTTACAATCAAGCCGAATTTCACGCTGAATGCGCACCTTTAGTGCGGTGGTAATTTTTTGTTTTTGACTCTCGGACAAATCAAAAGCAGAGGTCACGACAACATCAACGATCTTTTCTGTCTCTGCTCGCATCATTTCAAAAATTGCTGCAATTTCTGGCAGCAATATCAAACGATGATTTTCCAGCAATATTCGAATAAAGTTGCCTTGTGCTGCACTGAGCTTTGTTCCGCCCAATACCAGCATTAAATTTTCCATCTGCACCTTGGGCACGCGCGGGTTCGCAATCAAAGCACGAACCTGCTCGTCTTGTATTGCATCAGAAAGAGATTGCAGCATGGTTGACCAAGCTGGTAAAGCAGCCAGCCTTTGCGCTTCATCAAAAGCTGCGAGGGCATAAGGTCGAGCGATAGTAATTAATTCGGACATGACCGTTAAATTTCCTTAAGCAGCTTTTCGAGCAGGTCGTTGTGCGCTTTAGAATCAATTTCTCGCCGCAATATTTTGCCTGCCCCAGCAAGTGCAATAGACGTTACTTGAATACGCAATTGCTCTTTTGCACGAAAAACTTCCTGATCGATCTCGGTTTTTGCAGTTGCAAGTATGCGCACACTTTCTATCTGAGCCTGCACTTTAGCCTCTTCGATGATTTCACTGGCACGCTTATCACCCAAAGCTATAATATCCACCGCCTTTTCTTTAGCCTCACGCAATAGCTCGGCTGAGCGTTTAGCTGCCAATTCCAAGTCATACTTGCCTCGTTCCCCCGCCGCCAATCCATCCGCAATTTGTTTCTTTCTTGCATCAAGTGCGGCAACAATGGGCGGCCACACAAACTTCATACAAAACCACACAAACATGGCAAACATGATCGTCTGGCCTAGTAGAGTCGCATTAATATTCATGCCTATACCTTTGCTTATTTATTAATCGGCTGTTATGCAAATTATTTTGCAACAGCAAACAAAATGTACATTGCAATACCCACGGCAATCATCGGAACGGCATCGACCAGACCCATGACGATAAAAAATTGTGTACGCAACATTGGGATTAATTCTGGCTGACGCGCTGCGCCATCAAGAAAATGCCCCCCCAAAATGCCTATACCAATTGATGCACCTAGTGCGCCCAACCCCAACATTATTGCACCTGCCACATATAAAAGTTCCATGTTTTCTCCTGTTTAATAAAGTTAGTAAATTAAAGTTGAAATTGATTTTTTAATGATGCTCTTGATGTGCCATATCCAGATAAACAATCGTTAGCGTCATGAAAATAAAAGCTTGAAGTGTCACAATCAATATATGAAATATTGCCCAAGGCAACGAAAGCGTCCACTGCACATAGAAAGGTAACAAGGCAATCAAAATAAAAATCATTTCGCCAGCGTACATATTTCCAAATAACCGCAAAGCAAGAGAAATAGGCTTAGCGATTAGATTGACTACCTCAAGAAAAATATTAAACGGTAAGCCGAATTTACCGAATGGCTGCAATGTTAGCTCACCAATAAATCCGCCCAAACCTTTTATTTTAATACTATAAAAAATTACCAGAAAGAAGACCCCAATGGCCATACCTATTGTTGCATTCGGATCAGTAGTAGGAACAACCTTGAAGTGACTAACGCCCATTTGCTCTGCTACAAATGGAATGTAATCGATAGGAATTAGATCCATTAAATTCATCAGAAAAATCCAGATGAAAATGGTGAGAGCCAACGGCGCAACTAATGCGCTACGTCCCGTAAATGAGCCGCGCACGCTGTTGTCGATAAATTCAACAATCCATTCAGCAAAATTTTGTGCTCCCGTAGGAACACCCTGAGTCGCACTTTTTGCCACTAGGCGAAAGAAAAGCAAAAAAATTACACCCAAAACAAACGAAACGCTCAGAGTATCAACGTTAATTGCCCAAAACCCCATTGCTTTTGCTTCTTCCACACTATGCGCACAATGAAAACTGCCGTCTTGCATGCCGCAGGTTAAATTTTGCAAATGATGCTTAATATATTCCGACGAGGTTAACAATTCACTTGCCATTTATACGTTCTCTTAACTTTTATTCTAACCAGCTTTAAATTTAACCAAAGCAAGTATCCACCCGACTTGCCCTGCCACAAACCCTGCCAGCATCCAAAGCGGCAGAAACCCTAATAATTTATATCCTACAGCCAGCAAAAACACGATCAACATATATCGCTCTATAGCGGTTCGATAGGCTTGCCTTAATGCCCACCCCGCATTCAAACTAGCCCTATATTTGCCTTGCTTATAACGCCAAGCCAACAACAGGGTATTAGAAAGTGACACAAAGCAACCATATGCCAATGCACTAACAGGTACAACATATAAGCTCACCACGAGTGAACAAATCACCAATGCGGCCTGCAATGAAGCTATACGAGCCAGTTCAGGATGCACTATATCCGCTTAATCAAGCCTTGAATTATAGCAACGTATCTTTCATTCTGTCTAATTCTTATATAACTTTTAATCTTACCCATTGCCCACCACCCCCATTTTTTGCAGGATTCCATCAAGTTGCTCAAGTGATTTATATTCTATAACCAACTTTCCTACCCCTCGTGCCTTGTGCTGAATACCCACTTTTGCCCCTAATTGATCAGCCACTCTTTCCTGCAGACGAATAATGTCTGCATTTCCGGCAACTATTTTTTTCCGTTCGCCTTTAATTGCAGGATTCAGTATTTCATGCACCAATTTTTCCGTCTCACGTACCGAAAGTTTATCTGCAATTATCTTGTTGGCCGCCACCGCCTGTTGCGCACCAGCCAAAGCAAGCAGTGCGCGCGCATGACCCATCTCTATTTCGCCTCGCATTAATACTTCTTGAACATGTTGTGATAAATTAAGCAGTCGCAATAAATTACTGGTTGCGCTACGTGATCGTCCCACCGCTTCAGATGCAGCCTGATGGGTCAATTGAAATTCACCTATTAAACGCTGGATGCCAATTGCTTCCTCCAGAGGATTCAAGTTTTCTCGTTGAATATTTTCAATCAGCGCCATAGCTAAAGCAGCGTGGTTTTCAACATTTCGAACAATCACTGGCACCTGACGCAAACCTGCTATTTGTGCAGCACGCCAACGACGTTCCCCCGCAATAATTTCAAATTTATTGCCCTTCACTTCACGCACCAATATGGGCTGCATAATTCCCTGCGCTTTAATGGATTCAGCCAGACCATTAAGAGATGCCTCGTCCATATTGCTCCGCGGTTGATATTTTCCTGGCTGCAGCCGAGCTATTTCAATTTCGCGTAGCACATCATTTGAATCGGCATTGCTGCCAGATAATAATGCATCCAATCCTCGCCCCAACCCTTTGTTTAATTTTGCCATTTTTTCCTCTTACGCTATTTGTTCTGCTTTACTAAGTAACTCATCCGCTAAAGCCAAGTAGGCCAACGTTCCTTTAGACAGACTGTCATGATAGAGCGCAGGTAAGCCATAACTTGGTGCTTCTGCTAATCGAACATTACGAGGAATAACTGTTTGATAAACCTTGTTGCCAAAATGCTGCTGAAGTTGATCCGATACCTGCTGTGCCAGCGTGTTGCGAGGATCAAACATCGTCCGCAGCAATCCTTCTATTTCCAGGTTTGGATTAAGGTTATTGCGCACACGACGAATGGTATTAACCAAATCACTTAACCCTTCCAACGCATAATATTCGCACTGCATAGGAATCATGACAGTTCGCGCTGCACACAACCCATTCAAGGTAAGCAAATTTAACGCAGGAGGACAATCAATCAAAATATAATCATAGTTTGCAAGCACAGGCTCCAATGCGCGTTTAAGTATAGTTTCCCGATTATCCAGCTGGATTAATTCTATTTCAGCACCCGCCAAATCTCTATTTGCTGGTACAACATCATATTTACCCGCTTCTGCACGAACACAAACTTCAATAATAGATTTGCTCCCCAGTAAAACATGATAAACCGTTGCGGCTAAATTACGTTTATCCACACCACTTCCCATGGTGGCGTTGCCTTGCGGGTCTAAATCAATTAATAAAACTCGCTGCTTAACTTTGGCTAAACTCGCTGCAAGATTTATCGAGGTAGTGGTTTTACCCACCCCACCCTTTTGATTGGTGACTGCTAATATTTTGGTCATTTTCAAATTTCTTCTAATATTGCCAAACAGCGCTCGCCATCCACACCCGGCACTTGTAATGAAATGATACGCTTTAATACGATACCTGCTGGCAACTGCTGAAGCTCTTGATTTGACGGCATCCCTTTCATTGCTACCCAAATCCCCCCTGGCATTAAAAGGTGATGTGTTAATACAACAAATTTTTCTAGCTCAGCAAAGGCACGTGAAATAATTCCATCAAATTTTTTTGCTTTTTTCCAATCCTGCACGCGCGCGCACGTTACTTGTATATTTTTTATATTTAATTCAATTGCGGCTTGTTGTACGAAGCTACATTTTTTACTGTTACTGTCCAACAATTCAAATTCCCAATCTGGCCGCATTAATGCTAAAACCAAACCTGGCAAACCGGCTCCGCTTCCCACATCTAACCATCTACCCGCCATTAAATGTGGCAGCACAGCTAGGCTATCAAGCAAGTGATGACTTACCATCAACTCTGTTTTATCTATTGCTGTTAAATTGTAGACTCGATTCCATTTTTGCAATAATCCTAGATATTTCATCATCTTTTGCTGCTGTTCTGCTTCAACGACCAAACCCAATTTCTGAATTCCACCAGCTAAAATATATTCTGGGCTCACGCGCTTTCCTGCTCCCCTTGCTTAACCTTTTGCAAATTCTCACCTTGAGCTACAGCCTGAATTTGAAACCCTCGTTTAAGATGAACAAGCAGGAGCGAAATTGCTGCAGGCGTAATACCTGAGATTCTTGAAGCTTGCCCTAAATTTTCCGGTTTATGCTGATTAAGTTTTTGTTGCACCTCAATCGACAGGCCACGAACCGTTTTATAATCAAAAATAGCGGGCAACAGCATGTTTTCATTTAAGCCGTCACGGGCCACCTCTGCTTGTTGACGCTCTATATAACCTTGATATTTGGCCTGTATTTCAACCTGTTCAGCGACTTTTTGATCAACCACTGCTACCCCAGCCAAAGGCAAGGTCATAAGCGCTGCGTAAGTAACATCAGGCCGACGTAATAATTCATATAGCGAATACTCACGCTCTATTGTTGTTCCCAACACGCGCTCCGCATCTTCAGTAGTAAGAAGTTGCGGACTAACCCATATAGCCTTAATTCTCTCTTGCTCTTTTTCAACTGCCTCGCGTTTATGTTCAAATATTTGCCAACGCGCTTCGTCCACCACACCCAGGCGATAACCAATTTCTGTTAAGCGCAAGTCCGCATTATCTTCACGCAGCTGTAGCCGGTATTCCGCACGGCTAGTAAACATACGATAAGGCTCTGATACACCACGAGTAATTAAATCATCTACCAATACGCCCAGATATGCTTCATTTCGACCTGGACACCAACCCTCCTCGTCTCGAACATAACGTGCAGCATTAATACCAGCCAAAATACCCTGCGCTGCCGCCTCTTCGTAGCCTGTCGTACCATTAATTTGTCCAGCAAAAAATAGTCCTTTAAAATCTTTGGTTTCCAGTGTTCGTTTTAGCCCTCTTGGATC
>JAKFXW010000018.1 GCA_021731185.1 Gallionellaceae bacterium | reverse complement strand
TTACCAAGCCTTCAATCTTGCTCCCTCACCCTTTTTCCCTCTCCCGGAGGGAGAGGGAAACAAAGTCCTTCTCCCTCCGAGAGAAGGGTTGGGATAAGGGAGCAATCTGGCATTATTAAATTAGAAATAGATAAGACTAATGCTGAGCTGTCGACCCGTTCTCTTCACTACGCCGTGGCGAATAGGTCTCCCATCCGTAACACGCCGGACAATGCCAATAAAAATGGCGCGCCTTAAAACCGCAATTAACACATCGATACATGGCCAGTGAACGTGTGCGTTGGTGTACTAATTTTTTGACCATCTCAACATCGGCACGATGTTCCACCGATACTTCAAGCAAACGCGCTTCCAGCAATTTATCCAGTCCGAGCAGGGTCGGGTTGCGTTGCAATTCGTCCCGTACCAATTTATAAGCTGCCTCCGCGCCATCGCGCTGCAAAATGGCTTCGAACAAGACATTCATTAAGTCCAACGATGAATGAAATTTCAGGTAATCCTGCAACTTGGCGATACCCTCATCCGCATGATTTAATTTTCGATAGGCTTGTAACAAACGCTCTGCCACCATCGGTAAATACTGTGCGTTTTGTTGCTCGACGCGCTGCCAGGTGGTAATGGCTTGAGCGTAATCTTGCGCCGCATTTTCCAGATCGCCTGACATGATGGTAGCGCGCACCGCATTGGGATTTGCTTCCAGTGCTTGCTCCAAATACACTCGTGCCATATCGATTTGCTTTTTTTCAATCTCAGTGGTTGCCAGTTCGCAATAAAAATTTGCGGTGTGCTTGCTATAGGATTGATTGGTTATTGCAGCAAGACGATGCGTAATATCAATTGCTTTGAGCCAATCCTTTTCCTTTTGATACAACTCAAGTAGCAAGTCGAGTGCTGTCTTAGCATACGAGGTTGTTTGTAATTTTATAAATAACGCTTCCGCACGATCCAGAATACCCGCCTTGAGATAATCCTGCGCCAATTCAAATATCGCCTGCTGCCTTTTATCTTCCTCCAGATCGGTGCGCTCAACCAGATTCAAGTGCATACGAATAGCGCGATCCACTTCGCCACGGCGACGGAAAAGACTGCCCAGCGCGAAATGCAACTCGATGGTTTGCGGATCAACTTTGACAACTTCAATGAAAGCTTCAATGGCTTTATCTTGTTGCTCGTTGAGCAAAAAATTCAGCCCCTGAAAGTACGAGCGCGGCAAGGCGCTCGACTCAGATAATAATTGTTTAATATCGATGCGTGCGGACAACCATCCCATCACAAAAAACAAAGGGAAGACTAACAACATCCATAATTCAAATTCAAACATTTTTTCTTAATTCCGTTTTCCGATAAAGCTGGTCACAATGTTAACGCCAAAAATAAGGCGGTACACTCTTTCGAGGACCGCCTGTTTTTTACGCTTTTTTCAACCAGTCAGTTAGTAATCAACCCGTTCACGCAGTTCTTTGCCAGCCTTGAAGTGCGGCACATACTTGGCTGGAACCTGAACTTTTTCTCCTGACTTCGGATTGCGCCCAGTGCGGGCTGGCCGATAATTCAGGGCGAAACTACCAAAGCCGCGAATTTCAATACGACTACCCTGCGCCAGTGTTGAAGACATCGCATCCAGTATGACCTTGACGGCCAACTCAGCATCCTTTGCCAACAACTGCGGATGACGCTCCGCCAGCCTGCTGATAAGATCAGAACGAGTCATGCTTTTCCCCCTTATTGAGCCTCAGACTTGCTGGTGTCCATCTTGGCTTTTAACAACGCGCCCAAATTGGTTGTCCCAGACGATGGGGCATTGTCTGAAGTAGCTGTGAACTTCTGCATCGCAGCAGTTTCCTCAGCCTTATCCAATGCCTTGACTGACAGATTGATACCGCGATTTTTACGATCTACATTAATGATAACTGCTTTTATTGCATCGCCTTCTTTAAGATTCAAGCGCAAGTCTTCCACCCGATCCGAAGATAATTCAGAAGCCTTGAGATAACCTTCAACATCGCCATCCAACGTAATCGTCGCACCCTTGGCATCCACTGCCTTAACCACGCCATTCACTACGCTGCCTTTATCATGCGTGGCAATGTAGCCGCTGAAAATGTCGCCATCCATTTGCTTAATGCCCAGCGAAATGCGCTCACGCTCTACGTCAATCGCCAGCACCACAGCTTCCAGTTCATCGCCCTTCTTGTAGTTACGCACGGCTTCTTCGCCAGGAATGGTCCAAGAGATGTCAGACAAATGCACCAGACCATCGATGCCGCCATCCAAACCAATGAACACGCCGAAATCAGTAATCGATTTGATTTGACCTTTAACTTTGTCGCCTTTCTTGAAATTCAAAGCAAAATCGTCCCACGGATTCGCCTTGCACTGCTTCATGCCCAGAGAAATACGGCGGCGCTGCTCGTCGATTTCAAGAATCATGATTTCAACTTCATCGCCCAGCTGCACGACTTTAGATGGGTGTACATTTTTATTAGTCCAATCCATTTCTGAAACGTGCACCAGACCTTCAATGCCTGGCTCGATTTCAACAAACGCACCGTAGTCAGTCAAATTAGTGACCTTGCCAAACAAGCGTGTGCTGGCAGGATAACGACGCTCCAGACCCAACCACGGATCATCGCCCATTTGTTTGATGCCCAATGAAACACGATTTTTTTCTTGATCAAATTTAAGAATTTTTGCTTCGACTTCATCCCCTACAGTTAAAACTTCGGAGGGATGCTTGATGCGTCGCCATGCCAGATCAGTAATATGCAACAATCCATCAATGCCACCCAAATCAACGAATGCGCCATAATCAGTGATATTTTTTACCACGCCTTTAACGATTGAGCCTTCAGTCAGGCTAGCCATGATAGCTTGGCGATCCGTACCCTGACTTGCTTCCAGAACCGCACGCCGTGATACCACGATGTTGTTGCGCTTGCGATCCAGTTTAATAATCTTCAATTCCATAGTCTTATTTTCATACGGTGTCGTATCTTTCACCGGACGAATATCCACCAACGAGCCAGGCAAGAATGCGCGTATACCGTTGACCATGGCGGTTAAGCCACCTTTTACTTTGCCGCTGACGTAGCCTTCGACAATTGTGCCTGCTTCCATCGCAGTTTCCAGATCTGACCATGCCGCCAGACGCTTGGCCTTTTCACGGGACAATTTGGTTTCGCCATAGCCGTTTTCGAGCGACTCAATCGCTACAGTGACGAAGTCACCCGGCTTAACATCGACTGCACCATTCGCGTCAAAGAATTCTTCAACAGGAATAAAACTTTCAGATTTAAGACCTGCATTCACCACCACGACATTGTGATCGATACGCACAACCTGTGCGGTGATGAGCTCACCCGCTCGCATTTCCTTGCGCGTCAGGCTTTCTGCAAACATGGAGGCAAAACTTTCAGAATCGTTTTCTACTACGGCAGCGTTAGCAATCATTTATAAATAGTTCCTAATTAATATAGTTCTTAAGACAAATCCGCCTAAGCGGGGGTTGATTAAAAAACCCGAACGATGAGGTCGTTACGGGGCTAGACTAAAGGTGTTACTGCTTTTAAGACTTAAGTGCATGGTAGCTTTTCAGCACTCCCTGCACCGCCTGAGCGACGGTTAAATTTGTGGTATCCAGTAAAATCGCGCCCACCGCTTGCTGCAAAGGAGCCACGCTGCGCTGTGTATCACGTTCATCGCGCGCGCTTATTTCTTTCAAAAGGGTCTCTTGCAAAAGGGTTGCGATATTAGCATTCATTTCTTTTTCCATCAAGCTCAATTCGTTTCCCATCAATTGCTTATAACGACGCTCCGCCCGCGCATCAGCACTGGCTGTGAGAAATATTTTCACCTGAGCATCGGGGAATACCACCGAGGCCATATCGCGTCCATCAGCCACCAATCCCGGTGCGCGACGAAACGCATGTTGCTTATCCAATAATGCCGCACGCACTGCAGGCAGTGCTGCCACAGTTGATGCTGCTGCAGCGGTTTGCTCTGAGCGCAATTCCTGCCCAACCAACACCTCATTCAACCAAATATATGCGCCTTCAAAACGTACTTGCATCTCGGCTGCCAACTTTGCTAACTGCGCTGCTGAATTTAATGCGATGCCCTGCCTTTGCGCCGCCAATGCCAGTAATCGATAGAGCGCGCCGCTGTCCAGATAATGAAAGCCCAATGCTTGCGCCACCTGCTGTGCAACCGTTCCTTTGCCGGACGCAGACGGCCCGTCTATAGCAATGACTGGCACTGACTGCACCACCTCGGCAAAGCGCGCAAAATAATCTGGAAAAGTTTTCGCCACACACTGCGGGTCATTGATACGCACGCCTGCCTCACCGAATGCAACCAATGAAAAACACATGGCCATGCGATGGTCATCATAAGTATCTATGGTTGCGTGCAATATTTTCACGGGCGGCGTGATGCGAATAAAATCTGCGCCTTCCTCCACTGTCGCACCGACCTTACGTAGTTCGGTTGCCATCGCATGAATGCGATCCGTTTCTTTCACGCGCCAACTTGCAATATTTCGCAAGGTAGTCACGCCTTCTGCAAACAAAGCACACACCGCCAAAGTCATGGCCGCATCGGGAATATGATTGCAATCCAAATTAATGCCGCGCAGCTTGCTATGTTTCGCGCCCCGCCCTGCAGGCGCAGTCGCGCTGATCCAATTTTCGCCCAACTCAATACGTGCGCCCATCGCTTGCAACGCCTCGGTGAAACGCACATCGCCCTGAATACTATTTTTACCCACACCCTCGACGCGCACTGGGCCGCCGCCGATCGCACCCGCCGCCAAAAAATAAGAGGCAGAAGACGCATCGCCCTCAACAAAAACCACGCCCGGACTTTTATACTGACTCCCACCACGCACCGTAAATGAAGTCCAGCCATTGCGCTCTACATGGACTCCAAACTGCGCCATCATATTGAGCGTGATTTCGATATAAGGCTTGGAAATTAGTTCACCCACCACCTCTATGACCACGTCCTGCTGCACCAGCGGCGCAGCCATCAGTAGCGCGGTGAGAAACTGACTGGACACATCACCACGCACGGAAATTTTACCTGCTGAGTGAATGGTGGCTGGACGAATTCCTAGCGGCGGAAAACCTTCCACGCCCAAATAAGAAATATCCGCGCCCAGTTCGCGTAAAGCATCAACCAAATCAGCGATGGGTCGCTCGTGCATACGCGCCACGCCCGATAATTCATAGTAATTCGGTAACTCATACTCTCCACCCGTCCAATTTCCCCTAGCTAGGGCCAACACCGCAGTCAAGGGGCGAAAAGCCGTGCCCGCATTACCCAAAAATAGCGCCGTTTTTTTAACCGGGAAATTTCCGCCACAGCCGTGTACGCGATAAACGTTACTGCCTAACGTATCAACCTGTACCCCCAAGGTACGCAAGCCATCCAACATGCGTTCGGTATCATCGGAATGCAGCAAATCGCGAATCTCAGTCACGCCATTCGACAATGCGGCCAGCAACAACATGCGGTTAGAAATACTTTTAGAGCCAGGCAAACGCACCGTACCGTACGCGCTCAACAACGGGGGGAGATCAAGGAAGGAGGTCATTTAATTTATTGTTCGGTTACATTTATTTCGCTCATTGCGAACATTATTTATTTTTCGTCCAATTATTGCGCACTTCGCTGGCTAGACGGAAAATTGCTTCCAGCTTAGCTGCGTCATTTTTTTCCAGTGCTTGATAAACGGTATGCAACTCATCTGCATATTGTTTGACTTCGCGCAACAAAGCTTCTCGATTCGCCAGACAAATATCGCGCCACATCTCCGGCGAACTAGCGGCAATGCGCGTGAAATCGCGAAAGCCACTGGCAGCAAATGACAATAGAAGATCGCGGTTATCGCGCTGCGCGAGATCATGTACCAAGACAAATGACAACAAATGTGGCAAGTGGCTAACGGCGGCAAATACTTCATCATGCTGCGGCGGAGTTAATACACTGATGGACGCGCCACACAACTCCCACGCCAATCTAACGCGGGCGGCCGACTCTGCCGAATTTTCTGGCAAAGGTGTCAGCACCACTTTTTTGCCTTGATATAAATCGGCGCGCGCCGCTGCTGCCCCACTTTTTTCGCCACCCGCAATGGGATGGCCGGGTACAAACTGCATTATTTTTTCGCCCAAAATTTCACGCGCTACCGCCACCACATCGCACTTGGTACTACCCCCATCGGTAACCAGCGTGTGCACGCCCAGATGCGGGGCGATCTGCGCCATGATAGCTGGCATTTGCCCGACTGGCGTGGCGAGCAAAACCAAATCTGCATCGCCCACTTCCGTCGCTATATCTACCCCAACACGATGAATAATGCCAAGTTGCTGGGCTTGCTTTAATGTCTCTGCACTGCGCCCAAACCCCACCACTTCGCCCACTGCATTGGCGCGACGCAAGGCCAAGGCGAACGATCCCCCGATCAGCCCAGCACCGAAGATAACGATTTTTTTGAAGTATGGCTGTGTCATGGCGAACTGAATTTACATGTGGACGGGTTGACCTGAACTGAGCGGTCGTAAAGTGTTTCTGGCAAAAGTTTCTAGCAAGCATTTCTGGCGCAATGCCTATGTTACCAGACCACCGAGCCATACGCACTCAGCGCAATCACCCGTGCGATGTCTCTGCCGCAGTCACGCTATACCAGAGTTGCTGAGATATTGAACTTAAGGTCACGCACGCTGAAATAACTGGAAGTGGCTGACAGAATAGATTGCTGGCGTATGCGAAAGAAATTTTGCAGCAGGTTATGGCGGATGTCTGCGAGACTGATGCACTACCGCGAGTACGCGCACCTTTTTTGCATCCAAACGGTAGATAATCAAATATGGGATCGGGTAATCACCAGCTCGCGGGTTCCCGCTCTTCGCCCCGCGTGTCCCAGCAGGGGGAAGTCACGCAGGCTACTGGCTACCCGCCTGATTTCATCTAAAACATTTTGCGCCGCCTGCGGATTATCGTTTGTGATGTAATCCCACAAGGGGACAATGTCCCAAATGTCCGCGACGTTGGCGGACGAGCGGAGAGACCACTCAAGCAGCCTTTTTTCGCCCACGCCCCGAATTCCCCAATTGCTGCCAGAATGCCTCATCAGAAAGTACACGGCCAGCCTTTACGTCAGCCAGTCCGGCATCTATTTGCTCGATCACCCATTCTTCGTAATCCAGCTTTTCTGCAACAGCCTGTTTGACAATGGCTCCCGTGGTGCGCCGCGAAACGGCGGAGATTTTTTCGAGCCGCTTGAGCATGGCTTGCGGCAAAGTGATGGCATTGCTCATGTTCTTCCCTCCCGTTACGTTTTCGATGGTTTGAATTCTACGCCAAACAATGTGGAAATAAAATTCATACCGTGCAGATTTTAATGTTACCAGACCACCGAATGGTGGGCATCATGGCCTATTCAGCTTGTTGCATTGCTGGGTTACTCCAAAT
>JAKFXW010000065.1 GCA_021731185.1 Gallionellaceae bacterium | reverse complement strand
CAATGTCAAGCTCTCAAAGCGAAGTGCTACACGGGGGTTTCTTCTTCAGTGACGCTGTCCGAATCTAATGTGGTTGTAGGTGATGTGCTAATAGCCAGTATTGCGCCCCTGAATTTCCAGCAGCTTTTCATCGCTGATCAGTGACCAAATCAGACGCGCTACCGATTCTGGTGCAATCACAGTATGCTGGTTATTATGCATAGCAAGCCCTTCTCTTAGTTGCTTGCGCACTTCGGGATTTCCGGTCAGGTCAAAGATGATGTCCAGCCTGGTGCCAGAGGCGGTTATTTCTTTCAGTGTTGCGATCCGGATGCCAGCTTTGATGGCCTGCGCCTTGCCCGGTGTGTCGCTGACTTCGGCAGCCATCAGCAAGTTCACACCCCGTTCACGTTTACTGGATATTTCTCGCAGAAATGCCGAGCCTATTCTGCCTAACCCTACCAGTGCGATATTCTGTGCTGTCATGATTTTCCCTTTAATTTGAAGTTCCAGAAGGAACGCTGGTAAGTATAGCGTGCATTTTGGAAGAGCGGCTTAACGCAGGCTTGAAGTAATTCCAGTTTCCGATAAAAAGGAGCACAAGGCGGCAAGGATGAGGCGACGAAGACAGTACATTTGAGTACGGCTATAACCAACCACTTTGCAACTGTCTTTTGGTTGCTTAGTGGGATGGCTAGTTGTTTCACTCAGGAGCCGAAGACGAAGGTAACACAGTGATCGTTTTTATCGGGAATTGGAATAATCCCTTTATACACAGGTTTCAATGTGTACCAAGGTCAAATTAAAAGCCACAACAACCGAGCACATGCTGACATTGGAAAAATCACCCGCACGCCCCGATCGCCCCGCAACTGGTGCAAAACTCGCAGCCATCTTTTTTAATCAGCGTGGCGTTGCCGCATTCCTTGCAGATTTTTCCGGCCAATGTTTTTACACCAGCGGTTTTGCTTTTTCTTTTTGGAATTTCCAGCACACCCATTTGCTGCACTGGGTAGCCATGCTCGTCGAGAATGCCGAGCATGGCATAACGGTGGATGATCAGCTTGGCGACATAGGAAACCGTCGAAGGATAGCTTTCCATTTTAATGCCGCCCGGTACGCGCGCCATGAAGTCACCGAGCGGTTCGCTGAAATTGAGCAGCTTGCGTAGCTTCATGCCTATCCAGGCCGGGTCGATGACGCGCATATCCAGGCTCAACACTTTGCATAATCCATCAAGCGCACGCGGATAAACACCCGCCAGCCACATCGAGTAGGGGCGGCGTTGTCCGTCCGGCAACACCAATTCTTTCAACCCCAGCACAAAGTCGTCACCACTGCCTGCGTTGGAAATATCCACCGTCCAACTCATCGTGCCATCGGTTCCAGTCTTGGGTTCTTTTTTCGCAAACAGCGCGTCCATCATCGGCGTGGTTGCGTCAACATTCACTTCCAGCGCACCCAATTCTTCGATGCGATATTTGAGCAGGTGCGCGAACGCGGCCACTAAACTGGACATGCGTTTCACTTCACCATCTGGCGGCATCGGCATATCGAAAGCATCATCTCCGGCAGTTTTCATCAACATTTCCAGCTTCATACGCACCCATACCGGGTCGCGTGTACGCATATCCATCGACAATGATTTCGCCAATGCACCGAGTCCACGCGGCTGTTCGGCACCGTTCACCCAGACCTCAAAGGCGTGATTGCCAGTATTTTTGCTGAGGTTATTTTTGCTGAGGTTATTTTTGCTGAAGTTATTTTTGGCGAAACCATCCGACGTGTGCGAAATAAACACCACAAAGCTTCCGAGCGGATGCTTCACCACCTGCGAGACCCAACCTTCACTACCGTTCGGCAATTGCGGGCGACCCGGCCAGCGCAACGAGGCGAGCGCGGGGGTGGGCGCGGCTTCGAGCACAATGCGTCGATCCTGATCAAAAATAAAATCCTGCGGTTGCTCCTCGGCCTTGGCCGGATGGATGGCAGGCGTAATCGACAACACTGAGCCCAACACATTATTCGGACGATAGGTTGCCAGTCCTTTCAGCCCCGCTTTCCACGCCTCGGTGTACAGATGTTCAAAATCCGCATAAGGATAATCAGCGGGCACATTAACGGTTTTACTAATCGAGGTGTCGACGTAGGGCGCGACCGCCGCCACCATTTTCATGTGGTCGATGGCGGAAATCTCCAGCGCGGTGACGAAATATGGTGGTAGTTTTTTCATATCTCCACCCATTTTTTTGAACAGTCGCCAAGCGTGATCCTCCACCGAATATTCTTTGGTCGTGCCATCCGCCATACGTTTTTTGCGCGTGTAAAACCATGAGTAAGGCGGCTCGATGCCATTGGAGGCATTGTCGGCAAACGCCAGAGAAATCGTGCCAGTCGGTGCAATGGAAAGCAGATGGCTGTTGCGTATACCATGCTTGCGGATTTTATTTTTGATCGCATCCGGCAGGCGCGAAGCGAAGCGTGGCGCAGCCAAGTATTGCTCCGCATCCAGCAGCGGAAACGCGCCCCGCTCGATGGCCAGATCAACCGAAGCCAGATATGATTCATCGCGCATCACGCGCGAAATTTCTGCCGCAAAAGTACGCGCCTGCTCGGTGTCGTAGCGCAAACCCAACATCACCAGCGTATCGCCCAGCCCGGTAAAACCCAGCCCGATGCGACGTTTGTTGTGCGCTTCCAGTTGCTGTTCAGGCAGCGGCCACGCGGTGACATCCAGCACGTTGTCCAACATTCGCACCGCGACCTGCACCAATTTTTTGAAATTCGCAAAATTAAATGTTGCCTGATCAGTGAATTCTTTTTCCACCATGCGGGTCAGATTGATCGAGCCGAGGCAGCAGCAACCATAGGGTGGTAGCGGCTGTTCAGCACATGGATTAGTCGCTTCGATGTCTTCGCAATACGATAAATTATTGTCGCGATTCATCAGATCAATAAACAATACACCCGGCTCGGCGTGGTCATAAGTGCTTTCCATAATCTGCTTCCACAAATCGGCGGCTTGCACGGTGCGATACACCCACTTGCCGTCGGCGCGCTGCACAGCACCCCCCTCTTTTAGCGCGACGGATGGCTCTGCGCTATGTACCAAATCAAATGGCTGATTTTTTTCCAGTGCTTGCATCAAGGTATCGGTTACGCCAACCGAGATGTTGAAATTGCGTAGATCCCCTTGATCCTTGGCGTGAATAAATTTTTCAATGTCAGGATGATCGCAGCGCAACACGCCCATTTGTGCGCCGCGCCGCGCACCAGCCGATTCCACCGTCTCGCACGAACGATCAAACACGCGCATGTAAGAAATCGGCCCACTGGCGCGGGAGTTCGTGCCCTTCACCTGCGCGCCTTCGGGGCGAATAGATGAAAAATCATAACCGACCCCGCCGCCGCGCCGCATGGTTTCAGCGGCTTGTTGCAGCGCATCATAAATGCCGGGCTTGCCATCGCTGATCCCAGAGATGGAATCACCCACTGGCTGCACGAAACAGTTAATCAATGTCGCCTGATTTTTTAACCCCGCTGCCGAATTGATGCGTCCGGCAGGAATGAAACCGTTTTCCTGCGCAAGGAAAAAAACCTCTTCCCAGTGTGCGCGCTGCGCTGGTTTCTCAGCTTGCGCCAATCCGCGTGCCACACGACGGCGCACATCCTGAATCGATTTTTCATCTGCCTCGGCGTATTTTTCCAGCAAAACTTCAGTGCTGATTGCTTGTGTCATTGAACTTACCATTATGTAAATTTATTCATGTCGGAGCTCATTATAATGAGGGTACTTCTAAAAATTCAAAATACTAAGCGAGACAAGGCGCGATAAAAATTTAAGTGCGCGGCATATGTTTGATATGTAAGCATTTAAATTTTTTGAGCAACGCGGTATCGCAACGTAGTTTGGATTTTTAGAGATGCCCATGAGTTGTGTAATGTTTACCCTTCAGCACACAATATTTAAGTAGCGAGCGACGCTATGCAAGGCGTGGCCTTGCCGCTACGCGCCTTGCCTTGACACAAGCGGCAATATGCCTATAATGCGGACTTCATTTTTTGCGGGAATAGCTCAGTTGGTAGAGCGCAACCTTGCCAAGGTTGAGGTCGCGAGTTCGAGTCTCGTTTCCCGCTCCAGCTAACGGGAAAGCGCTCCAGTTTATGGATAACAAAGCGCTTTCCCTTATTTTTTTCGCTGTACTACACTCGCATCATGGCGGAGTGGCAGAGTGGTCATGCAGCGGCCTGCAAAGCCGTGTACGCCGGTTCGATTCCGACCTCCGCCTCCATATATATAGTAAGTTTCTGTCCGCGTAGTTTTATGCGCTGATATAATCGCTGTCTTCGGGGCGTAGCGCAGCCTGGTAGCGTACTTGGCTGGGGGCCAAGTGGTCGGAGGTTCGAATCCTCTCGCCCCGACCAATCATGACGACCTATGCTTAATGGAAGAACTAATAGGCACAGGGGTTAATGAAGCATGGTTCGTCATAGGTAATCAAACCGATAAATTTTCACCCAAACAGCCGTCAAAAAAAAGGATCCTCGCGGATCCTTTTTCCATTCTTCGTGATTACAGGCTTAGTTATTGCCACCCTTGCCCGGGTCGCCGGGCACTCCGCCGAGTTCGTCGTTCGAACCGAAGGGATTGCCCTGATTTGAGTTGCCCGGATCGCAGCCCTCAGAACCGTTGCCCACTCCCTGATTGCATTTTTTATGCCCTTTATGACCCTTGTTATTACCCTTGCCCATGCAGCCTGTGATAGTGATGTTAGTCAACGTGACAGCGGCTTTGGCCAGGACATCCCCGAAGAATGGGGTAGTTGTACCGGCCAGACCAGTCAGGGTGACAGCTGCACCTGCAAGAATGGTGCCTTGGAAGGCGGACGTTGTCATGGTTGCAGCTTCGGCTACCCACCAAGTCACGTTACATGCCTGCGCACTGTTCACCATAACCACCGAGAAGTTGGTGCCGGTCAGAGCACCGGTGCCGCTGGTGCCAATCTTGAAAATCCAGGCCGCGTTTGCATCGCCTTGCCCGTCTAACGTCAACGTGGAATCTGTGAACGTTACAGCTGCAGCGCTACAGTAGACGCCTGGTGCGAGCGTGAGCGTCGCGCCCGTATAAGCAGTTTCCAATGTTCCGGTACAAGCAACGGACGCGTACTGGTCGTATGCGCTGTTGAAGTCAGTTACAACCTGAGCGGAAACTGGCGCAACGATCGCCCCATTAATCGTGCAGCCGGTCTGAACGACCGAAGCCATGGAACCGGAAGAACCCACGTCTCCGTTGACCGTGGAGTCGGTGCAAGTCACCGCTCCACCCCCACCAGGCGCTGCGCTCAGGACTGTGAAGTTGGATGCTGCACCCAATGATGGCGCAGTTGATGCGGTCTGAGCCCATGCTCCCTGAAGCGGAGCAATCAGTAACGCGGCCAGTACAATCAGGCGTGCGGAGAAATGTTTTTGACGATGCTTCATTAAACGATGATTCATGATAAGTCTCCATAAAAAAGTTTTTGCCACAATAAATTTAGTAAAGAACCCCATGTGGTTATAAGTCTTGAGTACACCGCAACCGTAACACTGGCATTCTTTACTTCACGTCGATGTCAAATTCTTTCAGCAGTCTTTACCAAACCCACATTAAGACCTAAGGAGGCACTGATTTAATCCCACATGGCTCATGGAGGATTAAATCAGTGCCTCCCTAACGCTGCTGAATCCAAACATCGACAGTAGGATTGTCGTTCTCACGCCGGAGGTGCTCTGTGCGGTAGCGCACATTAAGCACCGTTATGAGTATATTAGAATCACTCATTGGTACTTAGGGAAGCACTGATTTAATCCTCATGTACCCGCAAAAGGGGTACGCCGTGGTTGTAATGGGCTGATAACAAAGTCAGGTAATTTGCTACTCAATAAATTGAGTGCAAAGTTGACACAGCCCAAACAACACACGCTGGCCATGTGGGATTAAATCAGTGCTTCCTTAATGTATGTCTTCCAGAAGACACTATCATGTGCAACAATGCTCCAGCCTTACCATCTTTAATAAGTAGTACTAAATAGCGAAGTGCTACATGCCCAATAATTATATGCCGACGGCAACGCCCCTCTCACTCTGCCAAAACTATCTGCTCGCCGCCCTGCCTGCAGAAATACTAGCCCGTCTCTCCTCTCATCTGGAGTTGATTGCTATGCCACTTGGAGATGTTCTCTATGAATCCGGTGGCCAATTGCAACACGCCTACTTTCCAACGACCGTTATCTTGTCCCTGCATTACGTCATGGAAGATGGCGCATCGGCGGAAATTGCAGGGGTGGGGAATGAAGGCCTGCTCGGAATTTCACTGTTCATGGGCGGCAATACCACGCCCAGCCGGGCTATCGTGCAGACTGGGGGGTGGGGTTACCGCTTAAAAGCGTCGGTGATGATGGAGGAATTCAATCGCGCTGGGGGGCGTCGTGCCGGAGCGCTGCAAAAATTATTGCTGCGTTATACCCAGGCGTTAATTACTCAGATAGCGCAAACAGCAGCCTGCAACCGGCATCATTCGGTGGAACAGCAATTGTGTCGCTGGCTGTTGCTGACTCTCGATCGTTTACCCACGAATGAATTGACCATCACACAGGAATTGATCGCCGGCATGCTGGGTGTACGCCGTGAAGGTATAACCGAAGCCGCTGGGAATTTGCAGCGTGCCGGATTGATCAGTTACCGCCGTGGGCACATCACCGTGCTTAAGCGGCCAGGATTGGAGTCTCGCGCATGTGAATGTTATGCGGTAGTCAAAAAAGAACAGGATCGTTTACTATACGGTGTGCGTAGTCACCCTGGCATGAAATCTCTGCCTTGTGTGCGGTAACGCACAGAAAATGGTCAGCTTGATCACTTACACTGGAACGCGCCTGCTCAAGTTCATATTTCCTGTTCAAGTTCATATTGATGGACTCGATTTTTCTCACCGACGCATGCAAGCAAAAGCAAGCGTTTTTTGCTCAGAATGAGCGTATAAGCAGGCAAGGCGCTACTCGCACCGTCGGTCACGTGACCCGCCAAACGAATCTGCGCTTTAACTTAAAGGTTAATGATGCCCAAGAAAATTCCACCACCAGCCATTCTTAGCCCCACTGCGGGCAAGGCCAAGCGCATCACCGAGGTTCGACACCAGAAGACCTTGCTTAAAACCGGGGCGCTGCAGAACGCGATCTTCAACAGCGCCAATTTTTCCAGCATCGCCACCGACGCGAAGGGCGTGATCCAGATTTTTAACGTCGGTGCCGAGCACATGCTGGGCTACGCTGCTGCCGAGGTGATGAACAAGATCACGCCGGCCGATATTTCCGATCCACAGGAGATGGTGACACGCGCCAAGGTGTTGAGCGCAGAACTGGGTACGCCGATTACGCCGGGCTTCGAGGCGCTGGTATTCAAGGCCTCACGCGGCATCGAGGACATTTACGAGCTGACCTACATCCGCAAGGATGGCAGCCGCTTCCCGGCAGTGGTGTCGGTCACCGCGC
>JAKFXW010000241.1 GCA_021731185.1 Gallionellaceae bacterium | reverse complement strand
CTGCATCGGCCTGGCTGATGTCATTTTGATCGATGATTTAGTCAACCATGAAGTGCTGCAATTTTCCCGACCCAATATCCCAACCATATATGTGGGCAAGCGCGGTGGATGCGTGTCCACGCCGCAAGCGTTCATTCATAGAAAAATGATTGCGCTGGCACAAGAAGGCAGGGTTGTTGCACGCATCAAGGGTGGAGACCCTTTCATGTTTGGGCGCGGCGGTGAAGAAATGCAAGCTTTGCAACAAGCTGGTGTCAAAGTCTCGATCATCAGCGGCATCACCTCCGGCATGGCAGTTCCGGCCAGCTTGAACATTCCACTCACGCATCGCGACTATACACAAGGGGTCACTTTTGTAACTGGCCATACAAAAAATAATCAGGCAAAAAATGAACGCGCGCCGAATTGGCGGGCACTGGCTGAATCTGGCACAACGCTGGTGATTTATATGGGCATGACCAATCTGGCGAAAATTACACAACAGCTTATGCAGCATGGCCTGCCCGCAAATATGCCAGCCATCGCAATACAGCACGGCACGTTGCCAACACAGCGACACTTGCTGGCGACCCTGAAAACACTGGCGCAGGAAGTGACCCATGCAGGATTTTCCAGCCCATCAATTGTGGTGATTGGTGAAGTGGCGCGCTTTGCTGAAGGTGTAAATTGCATAGAAGAAATGACTCAATTCTTTCAGCAACAAGCTGCATAAAATATTTTTATTTAAGGAGCAATATGATGAAAAAAATGAAACTGGTAATGGTCGGTAACGGCATGGCAGGCGTGCGCACGCTGGAGGAGCTCATCAAGTTAGAGCCAGATTTATATGACATGACCGTGTTCGGCGCAGAGCCGTACCCCAACTATAACCGCATCATGCTGTCGCCAGTGTTAGCGGGGGAGCAAGGCATACAGGACATCATTCTGAACAGTGTGGAGTGGTATACAGAAAACAAAATCACGCTGTATATGAATAAAAAAATTGTGAAAATTGATCGCAAAAATAAAGTCGTAATCACCGAAGACGGCACCGCAGCCGAATATGATCGGCTGCTGCTAGCGACGGGTTCTAACCCATTTATCTTACCCGTGCCGGGTAAAGATTTGCAGGGTGTGATTTGCTATCGCGATATTCAAGACACCAACGCAATGATAGACGCAGCCACAAAATACAAACATGCGGTGGTGATCGGCGGCGGTTTGCTTGGGCTGGAAGCGGCCAATGGTCTAGCTCTGCGCGGCATGGATGTAACCGTGGTGCATATCATGCCGTGGTTGATGGAGCGGCAACTGGATAAAAATTCCGCGTTCATGTTGCAAGCTTCATTGGAAGCAAAAGGCTTGAAGTTTATGCTGGAAAAGCACACGCAAGAATTAGTCGGTGATGCGCAGGGTCGCGTGACCGCCATTAAATTCAAAGACGGCAGTGAACTCCCTGCCGATCTGGTGGTGATGGCGGTGGGTATACGCCCCAATACGTCACTGGCAGAATCCGCAGGCATTCATTGCAATCGCGGCATCGTGGTGAATGACACCATGCAAACTTACGACCCCAGCATTTACGCGGTAGGTGAATGTGTGTCGCATCGCGGCACGGCCTATGGTTTGGTTGCGCCCTTATTTGATATGGCCAAGGTATGCGCCAATCACTTGGCGCGCATGGGCATTGCGCGTTATCAAGGCTCGGTCACTTCCACCAAACTCAAGGTCACCGGCGTAGATTTATTTTCTGCAGGCGATTTTACTGGCAACGAACACACTGAAGATATTGTGCTGCACGACACCGCAGGCGGCGTGTATAAAAAACTGGTGGTGAAGGACGACAAGCTGATCGGCGCGGTGATGTATGGCGATACCACGGATGGCTCGTGGTATTTTCAGATGATCCGCGACGGAAAAAATATTTCTGAAATTCGCGATCATCTGATGTTCGGGCAATCACATTTAGGCAACACTGGACATCAAGGTCAGAGTAGCGCGGCAGCCATGCCGGACACAATGGAAGTATGCGGTTGCAATGGTGTATGCAAAGGCACGATTGTTAAAGCGATCAAAGAAAAAGGCCTGTTCTCGCTGGAAGATGTACGCAAACACACCAAGGCTTCTTCCTCCTGCGGTTCATGTACTGGGCTGGTAGAACAACTACTCGCCTCCACCGTGGGTGGCGCGTACACGCCCACTTTGAGTGCGACCAAGCCGATGTGTGGTTGCACCGATCTGACCCACGAGCAGGTACGCAAACAAATTACTGAACAATCATTAATCAGCATCCCGCAAGTGATGAAAGTGCTGCAATGGAACACGCCGAATGGTTGTGCCAGTTGCCGCCCGGGCTTGAATTACTATGTGCTGTGCGCCCATCCGCGCATCGCAAAAGATGATCCGCAATCACGCTACATCAACGAACGCGCCCATGCCAACATTCAAAAAGATGGCACATTCTCGGTTGTGCCACGCATGTTTGGCGGGGTCACCACGGCTAAAGATTTACGCCGCATCGCCGATGTCGCGGACAAATACAACATCCCCACGGTCAAGGTCACAGGCGGGCAGCGCATCGATTTATTTGGCGTGAAAAAAGAAGACTTGCCCAAGGTGTGGGCGGATCTGGACATGCCTTCTGGACACGCTTACGCCAAAGCATTGCGTACCGTTAAAACCTGTGTCGGCAGCGAGTGGTGTAGATTTGGCGTGCAGGATTCGACGCAAATGGGAATCGATTTAGAAAAGATGCTTTGGAAGATGTATGCACCACACAAGGTAAAAATCGCCGTCTCCGGTTGCCCGCGCAACTGTGCCGAATCGGGCATTAAAGATGTCGGTGTAATCGGTGTAGATTCCGGCTGGGAAATTTATGTGGCTGGAAACGGCGGCATAAAAACCGTGGTCGCGCAATTTTTAGTCAAGCTAAAAACACCGGAAGAAGTGCTGGAATATTCCGCTGCATTCCTTCAGCTATACCGTGAAGAAGCGCGCTATCTGGATCGCACCGTGCATTACGTGGAGCGTGTGGGCTTGGAATACATCAAACAGAAAGTGGTGATGGATGCAGCCAATCGCGGCGCATTGTATGAGCGGTTGCTGTACACGATGGCCGATACCGTTGATCCGTGGAAAAAAGAGAATGTGGATATGCGCGAGTTTGAAATGTTGTCCACATAATGCCTGTCAATTTACTCACTTGCGGTGCATGGCTTTTACCATTTCCCTCACCCTCAGTCCCTCTCCCAGCGGGAGAGGGAAGCCAACCCCTTCTCCCTCCGGGAGAAGGTAGGGATGAGGGAACTTGCATCAATTCTCAAAATATACTGAAGCAACTATCTAGAAAGTAAATCATGAACAACTGGCTCAAAGTTTCAAATGCTGCCGACATTCCACAACTGGGATCGCGCGTGGTGACCACCCAGGCAGGCAACATCGCATTATTCAAAACCGCAGACAATGAAATTTTCGCGCTGCTGGATAAATGTCCACACAAAGGTGGGCCACTCTCACAAGGTATTGTGTTCGGGAAAAAAGTAGCTTGCCCACTGCACAACTGGAATATCTGCCTGGACGACGGCAATGCGGTAGCACCCGATGTGGGCTGTGCGCGCTCGTTTCCGGTGAAAGTGGAGGGCGGCGCAGTATTTCTCTCGCTCACTTAATGCGCATCGACGCACACCGTTATTCCAATGCTAATTTACTGAAGCTTCAATCTTGTTCCCTCACCCTTTATCCCTCTCCCGGAGGGAGAGGGATAAAGGGTGAGGGAACAAGCTGGCATTGTTAAGTTAGAAGTGGAATGACAGCAGGGTTCTATTTAGTTTTTTATTTAAGGTAAACCATGACAACTAGTTTTTGGAAAGCGGGACACAAGCCCACCCTTTTTTCTGCCTTTTTATATTTTGATTTGAGCTTTATGGTGTGGGTGGTACTCGGCCCCTTGGCAGTACAAATCGCGGCAGATCTGCAACTGACCTCCGCGCAAAAAGGCATGATGGTGGCCACACCGATTTTATCCGGCGCATTGCTGCGTATCGTGATGGGCGTGTTGGTCGATCATCTCCAACCTAAAATTGCCGGCATCATCGGGCAGGTGATTATGCTGATAGCCTTGCTGGTAGCGTGGTTGCACGGCATACATAATTATCAGCAGGTATTAATACTGGGTCTGTTTTTAGGCGTAGCGGGAGCGTCATTTGCCGTAGCATTGCCGCTGGCATCGCGCTGGTATCCGCCAGAACATCAGGGAAAAGCCTTGGGCATCGCGGGTGCAGGCAACTCTGGCACGGTGCTGGCGGCGTTATTCGCACCGGGGTTGGCACTGATATACGGTTGGAATAATGTGTTTGGCTTGGCACTTATTCCTTTAGCTATTACGCTGGTGATCTACTCCCTGTACGCCAAGGACAGCCCGGAATGCCCGCCCAGAAAGTCTTTGCACCAATACCTAAAAGTGCTGGGCGATAAAGACACCTGGTGGTTCATGTTGTTTTATAGTGTGACCTTCGGTGGCTTTGTTGGCATGGCCTCTTCGCTGACTTTATATTTTAATGACGAGTACGCGCTGTCACCAGTCATTGCAGGTTATTTCACAGCGGCTTGCGTATGTGCAGGCTCGCTCGTGCGTCCGCTGGGCGGCGCAGTAGCAGATAGAATTGGCGGCATTCGCACCTTACAAACCATGTATGTACTGGCTGCGCTATTTTTATTCATACTAAGTTTAGGCTTAGAAAATTCTTATGCCGCACTGACCATCACGGTATGCGCCATGTTGTCGCTAGGCATGGGTAATGGCGCAGTATTCCAACTCATCCCGCAACGCTTCCGCAAAGAAATTGGCGTGATGACCGGGTTGGTAGGCATGGCTGGCGGTTTGGGTGGATTCTATCTGGCGGCCAGCCTGGGCTACTCCAAGCAGATTAGCGGTAACTATCAAATTGGCCTGATGATATTTGCCAGCCTCGCCATTATTGCGATGCTGGGTTTGCTCAGCGTCAAAAAACGCTGGCGCACAACATGGGGTTCAGCCACGGCGACGACAGCGCGAATCTAAATTCACTCGACCCATTTATGCCACTACAAATTAATATAGGCCAAGCTTCAGAAGCAGGCTTGCGTGAACGCAATGAAGATTACCTCGGCGCGGTGACCCCTGACGCTGAGTTGCTCGCTACCAAAGGCGCATTGCTGGCGGTGGCGGACGGTGTGGGTGGTAACGCAGGCGGACGCGAGGCTGCCGAGATGACGGTGCGCGGCCTGCTCACCGATTATTACGCTACGCCGGAAACCTGGGGCGCGTCTACCGCGCTGGATAAGGTGCTCACCGCGCTGAATCGCTGGGTGCAATCTCATGCCGGGCGACATCGTGATATGGCTGGCATGGCCACCACGCTTTCTGTGCTGGTGCTGCGCGGCACGCACTACACTCTGGCGCATATTGGCGACAGTCGCATCTACCGTCTGCGCGATGGGCAATTGCAGCAGCTCACCACCGATCACGTATGGGATAGGCCGGACATGAAGCACGTCCTGAAACGCGCAATCGGTTTGGATGAGCAACTGCAAATCGATTATGCAGAAGGCGAGCTGCGCGCGGACGATGTGTTCGCCATCATGACAGACGGCGTGTGGGAACCGTTGGGGCAAAAAAACATACACGAAATTTTACAGCTTTATAATAATCCGCAAATGGCTGCGGATGATCTGGTCAAGCGCGCCCTGGCGCAAGGTGGGCAAGATAATGCCACGGTGCAAGTGGTACGCATCACGCAACTGGGTCGTGAAAATTTGGCTGACATGATGGCCGAAGCGCGACGCTTAAGCCTGCCGCCTCGGCTAAAACCAGGCGCGCAACTGGATGATTTTGAAGTGCTGGAATTGCTGCACGAATCACGCGCCAGCCTGTTATACCGCGTAAAAAATATGCTCAATGGTCAGATATGCGTACTCAAAACATTGCAACCGCAGTTAGCTGACGATGCAGAAAGTTGTAACGGCCTGGTCAATGAAGAATGGCTGGGACGGCGGGTTGTGTCGCATTACTTCACGCAGGTTTTGCCGATCCCGCCCGAACGCCGTAGCTGCTTGTATTACGTGATGAGCTGGCATGTTGGCGCAACCTTGCAACACAAACTTGACACAGGTCAGCATTTTTCGGTAGCCGATGTTGCCAGCATCGGCATACGGTTGGTCAAAGGGCTGGCCGCGCTGCATCGGCTAAACATCGTGCATCGCGACATCAAGCCCGCCAATTTGCATCTGGGTGAAGATGGCAAATTGCGTATTCTTGACTTGGGTGTCGCACTTAATTCCAACACCCATAATACGCTTGCGCCAGGCAATCCCGGCACGCCCAGCTTCATGGCACCGGAGCTTTTTACTGGCGCGGTGGCGGATGTCCAATGCGACTTATATGCCGCCGGGGTAACGCTTTATTATTTGCTTACCCGACGCTATCCGTATGGCGAAATTGAACCCTTCCAACGCCCGCGATTTAGTAATCCGGTTTCGCCTACTCGTTACCGTCCAGACATTTCACAATGGCTGGAAAATATTGTATTGAAAGCGGTAGCAGTTGACCGTAACATACGCTTTGAAACCGCCGAAGAAATGCTACTGGCACTGGAAGTCGGCGAACGCAAACCGTTATTATCATCGCCCAGAACCTCTCTGGTAGAGCGCAACCCCTTGTTATTGTGGCAGTGGATTGCAGTGTTTTCGATACTGGCAAATGTGCTGTTAATCTATCTATTGGTTGTGACCTGATGCCTAACAGTGTTATTTAATCGCCATTTTCTTTAATCAAAATTAATATGCAATCATTTTGATGACAAACACATCGTGAAAAAGCCAGCAAAATTACAAGACTCATTCGGCAGAAAAATAAATTATCTGCGTCTATCGGTCACGGATCGCTGCGATTTTCGCTGCACATATTGCATGTCCGAAAAAATGGAGTTTTTACCACGCAGTGAAATTCTGTCTTTGGAAGAATGTCTGCGCGTCGCGCAAACTTTTGTGGGGTTCGGAATCAATAAAATTCGCCTGACTGGCGGCGAGCCACTGGTTAGAAAAAATTTACCCTGGCTAGCCGCGCGCATCAGTGAAATTCCAGGCTTGCACGAACTGGTATTGACCACCAACGGCTCTCAACTCAGCCAGTTTGCCCAGCCACTGGCGCAGGCGGGCGTGCATCGCATCAATATCAGCCTGGACAGTTTGCACGCCGATACATTCCAGAGAATTACACGCACGGGCGATTTGCGAAAAGTATTGAGTGGCGTGGATGCCGCGATTGATGCCTTCGGCGCACCCAATATCAAGCTCAACACAGTCATGTTACGCGACACCAATCACCTTGAATTCCCTGCTCTGGTTCAGTTTGCGCTGGACAAAAAAATTAACATTAGCTTTATCGAGCAAATGCCTTTGGGCGAAAGCGGGCATGATTACGCCCACTCTTTTTATAGCAGCCAGGACGCGCTCGCGCAACTTAAACAGCATTATGAATTAATCCCCAGTATAGAAA
>JAKFXW010000156.1 GCA_021731185.1 Gallionellaceae bacterium | reverse complement strand
ATGCCGGGCTTCCCGCCTTGATGGTTTTTGCAGGCCAGTCAATATTACTGCCTGTATAGCCGACCATCAGCCCTGATAAACAACCTGCCCATCCAGCAAGGTATACCTCACCCGCCCCTGCATTTCATAACCATTGAACGGGGTGTTTTTGCCTTGGCTTTTAAGTGCGCTGGGAGCGACTTTCCAGCTTGCTTTGGGATCAAACACGCAGAGGTCGGCATGCGCGCCAACAGTCAGGTGTCCCATTTTTTGTCCTAGTATTTGCGCGGGATGGATAGTGACGCGGGATAGTGCATCCAGCAGCGGCACTTTGGCTTGCTCAGCCCATTTCAATACCAGCGGTAATAAAAGTTCGATGCCGGTAGCGCCCGCTTCGGCCTCGGCGAAGGGGAGTTGCTTGGCATCATCATCCACGGGTGAATGATTGGAACACACCGCATCTATGGTTCCATCCAGCAATCCAGCGCGCAGCCCATCTTTATCACGCAGGCTGCGTAGCGGCGGAACGAGGTGGCAATTCGCATCAAAGTAGCCGATGTCCATTTCCGTCAAATGCAGATGATTGATATCCACGTCGCAGGTCACGGGCAAACCTTCACGTTTGGCGGTGCGCAACATTTCTACACTCGCCGCGCTGGAAATGTGGCAAATATGCAGCGTCACGCCCGTAGTGCGCGCCAGTTGCAGAATGGTTGCCAACGCAGTGGTTTCCGCCACCACTGGGATAGAGGGCAAACCCAGACGAGTGGCGATCTCACCATCGTGTGCGACTCCGTTTTTGGCGAGGAAACTGTCTTGCGGACGCAGCCACACGCGATAACCAAAAGTGGCGGCATATTGCATAGCGCGCATCAACACGCGCGTATCAATGAGTGGTGCATCGGCTTGGCTAAAGGCTTTACAGCCCGCATCGGTCAACTCGATCATCTCGGTTAACTCTGCGCCTTTTAGGCCGTAAGTGAGTGCACCAATCGGAAAAACGCGGCATTGATTAAGCGAACGTGCACGATGTTTGAGCATTTCTACCAGCCCCGGCTCATCTAGCGGCGGGTCAGTATCCGGCGGACAAGCCAGGCTAGTCACCCCACCTGCCACGGCGGCTTGCATTTCCGATTCCAGCGTCGCCATGTATTCATAACCCGGCTCACGCAAGCGCGCAGCCAAGTCTATCAAGCCAGGCATAACGATTAAACCACTTGCGTCGATGATTTTGTCTGCCACAAAACTGCTGGGTGCAATGCCGATTGCCGCAATTTTTCGCGCCACGATGAACACATCTTGCAGCGCATCAATTTTATTTTTGGGGTCGATCAAGCGACCGTTTTTAATGTGGATGTTCATTATTTCTCGCTAGCATTATTTGTCGCTAAAATTATTTCCCGGCAAGAATACTCATTACCGCCATACGTACCGCAATGCCGAATGTCACTTGCGGCAGAATCACCGACTGCACGCCATCTGCAACCGCTGAATCAATTTCTACGCCGCGATTCATCGGACCTGGGTGCATCACGATAGCATCTGCTTTCGCCAGCGCGAGCTTTTCTTTAGTCAGTCCATAATATTTAAAATACTCCTGTGCGCTGGGCAGTGCCGCGCCCTGCATCCGTTCATTTTGCAAGCGCAACATCAGCACCACATCCACATCGCGCAAACCCTGCGCCATGTTGTGATGTACTTGCACGCCCAGATGCTCGACCATAGTGGGCAATAAAGTTTTGGGTGCGATGACGCGCACTTCCGGTACACCTAGCGTAGTCAGTGCGTGTATTTGCGAACGCGCTACGCGCGAATGCAGGATGTCACCGATGATGGCGACGCGCAAATTATGAAATTCTTTTTTGTAGTGACGGATGGTGAACATATCCAGCAGTGCCTGGGTAGGATGGGCATGGCGACCATCACCCGCGTTAATCACATGCACTTCTGGCGCAACATGTTTAGCAATGAAATGCGCTGCACCGCTGGATGAATGGCGCACCACGAACATATCGGCATGCATCGCGCACAGGTTGTCTACGGTATCCAGCAAGGTTTCGCCTTTACTGGCGGAGGAGGAGCTGACGTTGAGATTAACCACATCTGCCGACAAGCGCTTGGCGGCAATTTCAAAGGTGGTGCGGGTGCGGGTGCTGTTTTCGAAAAAGATGTTGAAGATGGATTTGCCGTGCAGCAGCGGAATTTTTTTGATTTCTCCGCCATCGGCTGATCCCATAAATGCGCTAGCGCGATCTAAAATGTTCAGTAGAATTTTTGCGGGCAAACCCTCGGTGGTCAACAGGTGTTGCAACTCGCCATGCTTATCTAACTGCGGATTATTCATAGACACCCCAATAAATCTATTGTGCAGCCCAATTGCTGTGTCGCGTGCTCATTCAATCCTCACCTACCAAAAAGGTATGTCTCGTCTTTCATTGTGCGGTTCCTTGCACTTGGGCTTGCTCATCACGATTTCTTGCGGTGCTATTAAACATAAATTCCCGCTGCAGGTTCATCAAAATAAGCTTGTAGAATTTGCTGCGCGGCATATTGATCCAATAGCAGTTTTTGTTTGATACCGCGTATGCCCATATCGTTAAGTTGCGTGCTGGCTGCGGTGGAAGTATATCGCTCATCAACCAATATCACGGGTAGGCTAAAACGTCCTTTAAGGCGGCGTGCAAAGCGCTGGCTGAGTCGCGTCATTTCGTGCGGCACACCATCCGGGTGGCTGGGCAAACCAACGATTAGTGCGGCAGGTTGCCACTCGCGCACGAGCTCGGCTATATCAACGAAACGTTTTTCATTTTGGTTGCCATGCACGGTAGTCAATGCCTGTGCGGAGGCAGAAATGGAGTTTCCTACTGCCACGCCGATGCGCTCTGACCCGAAATCAAATGCCAAGAATGTCCCCTGAATTTGTAGTGTGGGTGGTCGCTCATGCATGCCCCGCATCCTCTGACAACGAGGCGTAGTCTATTCCCAACAGTCCCATTGTAGTGGCCAGACGCTCCTCGGCGGGCAGGTCAAATAAGATATGCTCGGCGGCGGGTATGCTGAGCCAAGCGTTGTCTGCCATCTCCCGCTCAAGCTGCCCCTGTGCCCAGCCAGTGTAACCCAGCGTGACCAATATATTACGTGGCCCCTTGCCTGCTGCTACCGCCTCTAAAATATCTTTGGAAGTAGTCAGTCCCAGGTTGTCATTAATCGTCAAAGTAGATTGCCACTGTCCTACTGGGTCATGCAGAATAAAGCCTCGATCCGTTTGCACCGGTCCGCCAAAATGCACAGGCAAACTTTTAATTTCTGCATCGGCCAAAGTAACTTGAATCTGTGCAAACAAATCATCCAGCGTCAGGCTGATTGGACGATTAACAATGATACCCAGCGCGCCTTGCTCGTTGTGCTCACAAACATAAATCAGCGATTTTGAAAAAACAGAATCCGCCATGGCAGGCATGGCAACAAGCAGATGATGACTAAAGTTTAGAGATGGCATAACCGTCATTGTAACCTTGCCTAACAAACGACACAATTTTCTGTCTTCCGCCAATACATATTTATTGCACTGACTGATTAAATTTTAAGAGATCACATTCTATCTGGTTTGCCTACTCTCGTTGCCCAGCCCTCCTCCTCGTTAACACGTGAAAGATGTAATTTTTATCTGCTATGATGGAATCACTGAATTTCTTGGTAAGGAGAAAAACAAATGCCTCCGTATGCATATTGGTTTTTATTAGCGTTGGGCTTGTTGGCAATGGAAATGCTGACGGGGACGTTTTATATGCTGATTTTAAGTGTAGCAGTGGGTACGGGCGGCTTGGCCGCATTGCTGGGGTGGGATATGCCAGTACAGATCACGTGCAGTGTTATCACTGGGATGATTGGAGTGATAATTGTGAGGAAGATGAAGGGGGCGGGTACAGCTAAGTCAGAGGATCAAAATTTGGATGTGGGTCAAACGGTGCGGTTGATTACCTGGAATAATGATGGCACTGCGCGCGTGCATTTTCGTGGCGCGGAGTGGGATGCTGAGTTGGAGGATTTTAAATTGGGGATGGTGCAACCTGCGGTGCTGTATATCAAGTCAGTGCATGGATCGAGATTAGTTTTAACATCACACAAGCCGGCGCAAAAATAATTATCAGGAGGTTTCAATGGATAACATGTTGCTCATTTTGACGGGTATCGTCGTCATTATTTTTATCGTCAAAACGCTTAACGTTGTGCCACAACAGCATGCTTGGGTGGTTGAGCGTTTGGGAAAATATCACGCTACGTTTGAGCCAGGTCTGCGCTTTGCCATGCCCTTTATTGATCGCATCGCGTACAAGCATGTACTTAAGGAAATTCCGCTGGACGTGCCCAGTCAGATTTGTATCACCCGTGACAATACACAATTGCAGGTCGATGGTGTGTTGTATTTTCAGGTGACAGATCCGCGTCTGGCCTCCTATGGCACCAGTGATTACATTGCTGCTATCACGCAACTTGCCCAGACAACATTGCGCTCTGCCATTGGCAAAATGGAGTTGGATAAGACTTTTGAAGAGCGCGATCATATCAATATGACCGTCGTCGCAGCACTGGATGAGGCGGCTACCAGTTGGGGGGTGAAAGTATTGCGCTATGAGATAAAAGACTTAACGCCGCCCAAAGAAATTTTACATGCGATGCAGGCGCAAATTACTGCCGAGCGGGAAAAGCGCGCTCTGATTGCCGCCTCCGAAGGACGTAAGCAAGAGCAGATCAACATCGCAACGGGCGAGCGCGAGGCATTTATTCAACGTTCCGAAGGTGAAAAGCAAGCCGTAATTAACAATGCGCAAGGCGAGGCCGCAGCCATCATGGCAGTGGCCACGGCTACTGCGCAGGCCATACAACAAGTGGCGGCAGCCATTCAATCACAGGGCGGGATGGAGGCGGTGAATCTCAAAGTAGCCGAAAAATATGTGGAAGCATTTGGTAATGTGGCCAAGCAGGGAAATACTTTAATTTTGCCCGGTAATCTGGCTGAAATGGGGAGTATGGTGGCGGCGGCGATGAGTATTGTTAAGACGCAAAAATAGAGTGGTTTCAACATCTAGATTTTATGGATGATCGCCGTTAATAACATATGAATTTTAAGCTACACACCACCGACGGCCTCGCTCGTCGTGGCACACTCTCCCTTGCTCACGGGCAGATCGAAACCCCCGCATTTATGCCAGTCGGTACCTACGGCACGGTCAAGGCGATGTCACCTATTGAGCTAAAAGAAATCGGCGCGGAAATTGTGTTGGGCAACACCTTTCATTTGTGGTTACGCCCCGGCATAGAGGTCATTGAGGCGCACGGCGGCTTGCATCGCTTCATGGGATGGAATGGCCCTATTCTTACTGACTCTGGCGGCTTTCAAGTTTTCAGTCTAGGCGCATTACGCAAAATTACCGAAGGGGGCGTGACCTTTCAATCACCAGTCAATGGTGATGTCTGCTTTTTATCGCCGGAAGTATCTATGAATATTCAGCGCGTGCTGAATTCCGACATTGTGATGGTATTCGATGAATGCACACCTTTCCCGGCAAATGTCAGTGTGGCGGCGGACTCCATGCGCTTATCATTGCGTTGGGCGGCGCGTTCCAAACAGGCGCATGAAGAAAATAGCAATGCCTTATTTGGTATCGTGCAAGGCGGAATGCACGAGCATCTACGCGACGAATCCTTGGCCGAATTATGCAACATAGGCTTCGATGGCTTCGCGATTGGTGGCTTATCGGTTGGTGAACCAAAAGAAGATATGCTGCGAATTTTGCGTCACACTGCGCCGCAATTACCCGCAGACAAGCCGCGATACTTAATGGGCGTGGGCACGCCAGAAGATTTGGTCGATGCCGTCGAACAGGGTATAGACATGTTCGATTGCGTCATGCCCACGCGCAATGCACGCAATGGTATGTTGTTTACTCGCTATGGCAATATTAAAATTAAAAATGCGCAATATCGTTTGGACACGCGCCCGTTGGATGAACAATGCGCGTGCTATACCTGCCGCAATTTTAGTCGCGCATACCTGCATCACTTGCATCGCATCGGCGAAATTTTGGGTGCACGTCTTAACACTATCCATAATTTATTTTATTACCAAGAATTAATGGCAGGCATGCGTGCTGCAATTATGGCTGGAAAATTGACGGAGTTTAGAGCGAGGTTTTTGCTGGATCGAGCGACACTTTAAATAATGTTCAATTGTTTCTGTCTTGTGCTGCCACGGTTAGTGTCAGCCTTCATGATAGAATGCCCGCCTTGATTTTTTAATTTTGAAAGGAAATACGATGTCCCTCAGTGATTTATTCATCAGTCATGCCCTTGCAGCAGATCCTGCGCCTACTCAAAGTGCTGGGGTAGTTGAAAGTCTGATGTTTATGGCACCGCTTATTTTGTTGTTTTATTTTTTGATTGTTAGGCCACAGCAAAAACGTAATAAGGAACAGAGGCTGATGGTAGAGAGTCTGCAAAAAGGGGATGAAGTCGCTACCATAGGCGGTGTCATTGGGACTGTCACTCGAGTGGGGGATGTCTATGTGAATGTGGAAGTGGCCGATGGCGTGACGATGATCATGCATAAAACGGCAGTACAAACAGTGTTGCCTAAGGGAACAATCAAGTCTATTTAAGGTGCTGTAATGAACCGTTATTCACTGTGGAAATATTTGCTTATCCTGATTGTTTTTATGTTGGGATTTCTCTATACCTTACCTAATTTCTATGGCGAATCGCCTGCCGTTCAGGTGATGCCGCTACGCGCAAATATCAAGGCTGACACTGCGTTGTTGCAGCGGGTAACCGAGGCACTGCAGGCTGCGAATGTGGATGTTGAAATCATTTCGCTGGATACGACCAGCGTTAAGGCACGTTTTAAGGATGAGGATACCCAGCTTAAGGCCAAAGATATTTTGAAAGCGCGTTTGGGGGATGATTATGTGGTCGCGCTGAATCTGCTTTCACGCTCGCCGCAATGGTTGTCAAAACTGAATGCACAGCCGATGTATCTGGGGCTGGATTTGCGCGGCGGAGTGCATTTTTTGATGCAGATTGATATGCAGGGAGCCGTGAATAAGGCGGTGGATGCGGCGACTGGCGATATACGCAGTAGTTTGCGCGAACTCAATATCCCTTATTCTGGTGTTAGCCGAGATGGCAATGTTGTGCTCACCAAGTTTCGTGATGAGGAATCGCGAAATAAAGCTGAGGTTGAATTGAAGCAGCGTTTTAATGGTTTAACGTTTAGCGATAAAACCGAAGGTGGTGCTTTTCTATTGTTAGCGAGACTTAAACCAGAAGAGGAAAAACGCATTCAAGAATCTGCCGTTCAGCAGAATTTATTGACCTTGCGCAACCGCGTGAATGAATTGGGCGTAGCCGAGCCAGTCATTCAGCAGCAAGGGTTGGATCGGATCGTGGTGCAATTGCCAGGCGTGCAGGATACGGCGCGCGCCAAAGATATTTTGGGTCGCACGGCCACGCTGGAGGTGCGCTTGGTGGATGAAGAGCGTCAGTTCAGTGGCGGGACAACGGCTCCGTTTGGCACAGATATGTTTAAGGACAGGGATGGCACGATGCTGCTGGTCAAAAAGAATGTGTTGTTCACTGGGGATCGCATCAACGATGCACAGCCGGGTTTT
>JAKFXW010000182.1 GCA_021731185.1 Gallionellaceae bacterium | reverse complement strand
CCGCCTCCGGTTGATCCAGAGCTTGCTGCTACGCAACTCAAAAACAACATGAATAAGGGAGCAAAAATTGGCCACTGGGCATAATCTACGCTGGCATAGCCTGAACTGGTCGCCACAGAAATTAGATTAAAGCTGGCATGGCGCAATGCCATCGTAAAGTCAGGATAAATGTCTAGTACCCATAAAAATATTGCCACTGCAAATACACTCGTGAGCAGCAACGAAATGGTTGCAATAGCCTCGCTGTCGCGCAGATAGAGCCGCCAGTTTTTTGTGCGCCAGACCATAAAGTGCGTGGCAAAATTAACTGCGGCCAGCAACATAAAAACGATCAGCACAAACTCGATTAGCGGGGAATTAAAATGTCCGATGCTGGCATCGTGCGTGGAAAATCCACCTAAGCTCATCGCTGAAAATGCGTGACAGATCGCATCCAGCCACGACATACCCACCGCTTTCAACATCAGTATGCAAAATAACCGTTGCTGTCAAATATACTAGCCACAGATTACGCGCTGTTTCGGTAATGCGCGGAGCCAGTGATGAATCTTTCATGGGCCCTGGCGTTTCGGCCTTGAATAATTGTCGGCCACCAATGCCCAGCAAGGGCAGAACGGCTACCGCCAACACAATCACGCCCAAGCCCCCGAGCCATTGCAACTCGTGTCGCCATAGATTAATTGCGGGCGGCAAATTATCTAACCCGACCAAAACTGTCCCGCCGCTCGTGGTCAAAGCCGACATGGTTTCAAAATAGGCATCGGTAAAAGACAGCCTATCCAGCAAAGGTAGCGTGGCAAAGGCGGGCATCGCGGTCCACATCATCACCACCAATAAAAATCCGTGACGAATGGTAAGCTGCCTTTTTTCCCCTCGCGTCAGATACCACATGGAGCCGCCCGCTACAAAAGTCATCGCCATTGCGGTCAAAAAAATGACGGTCGTGCCATCTTGATAAATAAGCGAGCCCAAAATTGGGAGTATGTAGGCGGCGCTGAACATGACCAGCATCATGCCTAAAGCGTGTATGACAGCAAGCGAACGCCGCATTAAAAGAACCCTACGTTAACCTGGAAAAACTGCTCAACCTTGCGGATAATTTTCTTGTTCAGTACAAACACAATGACATGGTCATCTGCTTCAATTACGCTGTCGCGATGTCCCATAATGACTTGTTTGCCGCGCACCAGCGCGCCTATAGTTGCGCCCTGCGGCAAATCAATTTGATCAATGCGCCGCCCCACTACTTTTGACGAATGCTGATCACCATGCGCGACAATTTCCAACGCTTCAGCAGCACCGCGCCACAAGGAATGCACCACCGCCACATCGCCCTGTCGCACATACGCCAGCAATGAGCCAATCGTTACCTGAGCGGGTGACAAAGCAATATCAATCTTGCTGCCCTGCACCAAATTCACGTAGGCTCTACGATTAATCAGCGCAATCACCTTGCGTGCACCACAACTTTTAGCCAGCAACGAGGACATAATATTGTTTTCGTCGTCATTGGTCAGTGCGCAAAAAATATCAATTTCGTCTATGTTCTCAGATTGCATTAAATTTTCATCGGTTCCGTCACCATGCAAAACCAGCGTGTTGCTTAAATCACCCGCCAGACGTTCACACACTTTTTTGTTGTATTCAATTATTTTGACCTGATAATTTTTTTCCAGTGCCATCGCCAGACGGCGACCAATATTTCCGCCACCCACGATCATAATGCGCTTGGCTGGCTTATCCATGCGCCTGATCTCATGTAGAACAGCGCGAATATGCTCGGTCGCCGCAATAAAGAACACCTCGTCGCCCGCATGGATGACCGTGTTACCTTCTGGAATAATCGGTTTGTCGTGCCGAAAAATAACCGCAACGCGCGCATCCACTTTAGGTAGATGTGTTCGCATCAAACTCAAGGGATGCCCCACAAGCGGGCCGCCTTCAAACGCTTTTACCGCAACCAGTGACACTAAGCCATCGGCGAATTCAAATACCCGCAACGCTTCGGGAAACTCTACCAGCTTCTGCAAACAATCCGTCATGATCTGCTCGGGGCAGATGGAAAAATCCACACAGAAATTATCCAGATTAAAGATTTCAGGATGCGTCAGATATTCGGTGGAGCGTATGCGCGCAATGCGGGTGGGAGTGTTATACAGGCTGGCGGCTAACTTGCAGGCCACCATATTGACTTCATCACTCATGGTGACTGCCAGCAGCATGTCAGCATCAGCAATCCCGGCTTGTTCCAGCACTGCAGGATGAGCGGCATTGCCGACCAAGGTACGCAGATCCAAACGATCACGCAGCAAGCGCAAGCGCTCGGTATCGGTGTCCACAATGGTGATGTCGTTGGCTTCACCGACCAGGCTTTCCGCTACAGTTGAGCCCACTTGCCCAGCCCCCAGAATGATAATTTTCACTTTCTTCGCTCCGCCTGACCTGAATGTTTACGCAACCAATTCTTCCATTCGGCAAATAATCCAGCATCCAGAGCCGCTACAACCGAACGCTGCCACACGCCGCTTTGTGAAAATTCATCATTGTCCAAGCTGCACACATGCCCACCTGCTTCTTGCAAGATCAATGAACCAGCCGCGTAATCCCATAGCTTCTGCCCGCCGTGCAAATATACGTCGTAGCGTCCAGCTGCGGTATAACACCAATCCAAACTGCTTGCGCCAAAATTACGCTGCGAGCTATACGGCGGGTGCTTGACTAACTCTGATACTAATCTTGATTCGAGCCGTTTAAGATCAACATTTGCCAATGCGTGAGACAACGAGGAGACAGCAGTCAGTCCTTGCAGCTTAACGCCGTTCAAGAATGCGCCACGTCCCTGCTCCGCCGCGAAAGCCTCTTTCGCAACAGGGTCGTAAACCACACCTAGCACACTTTTACCATCACGAATCAAAGCCACAGATATGGCAAAACAAGGCAGGCCATGCACAAAATTTGAGGTGCCATCTATCGGATCCACGCACCACATAGTTTGCGATCCATCCGCCCATAATGCCTCTTGCTGTGCTACGGACATCTCTTCGCCCAATACAGGCACGTTTAAAATAGCCTGCAACTTGCGCGTGAGCACTTCCTGCACAACCATGTCCGCCTCGGTACATAAGCTTCCATCGGTTTTGTGCTGATGCGCTACTTTCATATAGCGCGGCATAATTTCTTCTGCACCAACCAATTTCACCGCTGCTACGACCGCTTTCAGCGTAGCACTCATGGCTGGGGTGGTTGGTGCTGTTACTGTTTTGAGGTTGCTAATACTATTGTTGGTAGGCATGAGAAATTTTCGGTTCGATTGATTGCTGCTTAACATGAATAAGCAAGTTATTCATGTACCCACTTAATAGAACAGCCTATGCTGGTAATCTGATTGGCTGGACCCTTGCCAGTTTTCGCCACTTGCACCATGGCATTAAATAAATCACGCGTTGCATCCGCCACCAACTCCTTGCGTGAGGCATCCAGGCGCCCGCGATATTGCAATTCCATCTGTGCGTTAAAGCCAAAAAAATCCGGCGTGCAAACCGCGCCATAATCCTTAGCTACCTGCTGAGTTTTATCCCACACATACGGAAACGGAAAGGCGTATTGCTGCGAAATTTTCTGCATATTTTCGAACGAATCTTCTGGATATTCGATTGTGTCATTGGACATAATTGCAATGCTATTAATGCCATGTGCCTGCAACTCTTTGGTATCGCGCACGATGCGTTCGCGTATGGATTTTACGTAGGGGCAGTGGTTGCAAATGAACATCACCAACAAGCCATTTTTGCCACGGCTATTTGCCAAAGTGTAATCCTTGCCATCTACGCCAGGCAATTTAAATTCGCGCGCCTTCCAGCCAAAATCACAAACGGGGGGATTTAAACTAACCATTCATACTCTACCTTACCTAACAATTTGTGGGAGCAATATATTATCATGCGCCGTTCCATAAATTATCCTAGCCATGTCTACCCCGCGATTTTATTTCCCTCCCTCACTGTCTTCCGGCACAATTTTTAGCGCACCATGTCAGCCTGGTGACAGTGTGGAGTTGCCCGCTGCTGCTGCCCATCATGCCAGTCGTGTACTACGTCTGCGCGTGAATGATGAAGTACATCTTTTTGATGGGGTGGGCAATGAATTGCATGGCAGAATTTGTGTCATCACAGGTAAAAGTGTACGCCTGGATCGTCTGTTCAGCCATGTGATGAACCGTGAATCCCCCTTGCATATCGTACTGGCACAAGCGCTATGTAGCAGCGAAAAAATGGATTGGATTGTACAAAAGGCTACGGAACTGGGAGTTAGTGCGATCCAACCGTTGCACACCGAACGTAGTATTACCCGCTTGTCGGGTGAGCGCGCTGAAAAGCGTGCTGAACACTGGCGCAGGGTAACCATTGCCGCGTGTGAACAATGTGGCAGAAATACTTTACCCATCGTCTATCCACCGCAAGATTTCACTAATTGGTTGGTAGCTATGCGCCCATCCACTGCCACAAAGCTTATGCTTGCGCCCACCAGTCGTGAATCACTCAACAGGCAGGTCAAGCCCACACATTCCGTAGTCTTATTGATTGGCCCCGAGGGTGGATGGAGTGCAGCTGAAATCGAGATGTCCGAGCAGGCGAACTTCACCCCGATTGGTTTGGGCGCGCGCATTTTGCGTACTGAAACCGCTGCTATAGCGGGCATTACGGCACTACAAACATTATGGGGAGATTTGGGATAAACCGTTAAAACTAAATTTTCAAAAATTAAAGGCTTGATTGATGCGCGTGCGAAACAATGCAAGTTCTTGCTCGCCATACGCTATACCGATCAACTTACCATCCGGCGCAAAAAACACCACCCCAGTTGTCTTGTCCTCAATACCATAAGTATCAACAAAAGCCTTGCCCTGCGGCGCACCCGGATCAGCCACCAGAAAGGTAACCCGGCCATCATATTCTTTTCGTAATGTACCGCTCACGCGATCCATATTATTGGCACTGGCTACGCTATGTAAATCATGCACCAGCACGACAATATTGCCTCCTTTCCCGATTAAGGAAAAATCCTGCGAAAAGCCGCGCGGCAAACTCGCCAGAAAAATTCCAGCCACACCTAACAACACTACAATCGTGAAAAGTGTTGGCCAGACGAGTCTCTTTTTTCCTAGATTTTTTTCAGGGTCGGGAAGCTCAGCCTTTTGATGCTTATTGGGTTCTAGTTCTTTTGCCATATTAATAGATCTTTCCTTAATAATGCTGAATGTTGACGACACTGACTTAAAATTTATGCTTTACTATAAATCTCCGCACCTTCTTTTACAAACTCTTCCGATTTTTTTGCCAGACCTTTTTTAAGCGCGTCAATTTCTGATACCCCTTGTGCAGCGGCGTAGTCACGCACGTCCTGCGAGATTTTCATGGAGCAAAAATGCGGGCCGCACATGGAACAAAAATGTGCGACTTTGGCGGAATCCTTAGGTAGAGTTTCGTCATGAAATTCACGTGCCTTGTCGGGATCCAGACCCAAGTTAAATTGGTCTTCCCAACGGAATTCGAAGCGTGCTTTAGATAGCGCGTTATCACGTATCTGCGCACCGGGGTGTCCCTTGGCAAGATCGGCAGCGTGGGCGGCGAGCTTGTAGGTGATGACACCCTCTTTCACATCATTTTTATCTGGCAGACCCAAGTGTTCTTTAGGAGTGACGTAACACAGCATGGCCGTGCCATACCAGCCTATCATCGCCGCGCCAATGCCGGAGGTGATGTGGTCATAGCCCGGCGCAATGTCGGTGGTAAGCGGGCCGAGAGTGTAGAACGGCGCTTCGTGGCATTGCTCCAATTGCAAATCCATATTTTCTTTAATGAGGTGCATGGGCACATGTCCGGGACCTTCTATCATCACTTGCACATCATGCTTCCACGCAATTTGCGTGAGTTCGCCCAGCGTTTTTAATTCACTTAATTGCGCTTCGTCGTTGGCATCATAAATCGAGCCGGGACGCAGGCCGTCGCCCAAGCTAAAACTCACGTCATAGGCTTTCATGATGTCGCAGATGTCTTCGAAATGGGTGTAGAGGAATGATTCTTTGTGATGCGACAAACACCATTTCGCCATGATGGAGCCGCCGCGCGACACGATGCCAGTCATGCGGTTGGCCGTCATCGGCACGTAGCGCAGCAGCACGCCGGCATGGATGGTGAAGTAATCTACGCCTTGCTCAGCTTGCTCGATAAGGGTGTCGCGGTAAATTTCCCAAGTGAGGTCTTCGGCTTTGCCGTTTACTTTTTCCAGTGCTTGATAAATTGGCACGGTTCCAATCGGCACAGGCGAATTGCGGATAATCCATTCGCGGGTTTCGTGGATGTGTTTGCCAGTGGATAAATCCATCACGTTGTCTGCGCCCCAACGTATCGCCCAGGTTAATTTTTCGACTTCTTCGCCAATGCTGGAAGTGACTGCAGAGTTGCCGATATTGGCGTTAATTTTCACCAGAAAATTGCGCCCGATTATCATCGGTTCGACTTCGGGGTGATTAATGTTGGCAGGAATAATGGCGCGACCACGGGCGATTTCCGAACGCACAAATTCCGGCGTGATCTCAGTGGGAATGCTGGCACCAAATGATTGTCCGGGATGCTGTCTGCCCATAAGCTCAGCCATTTTGTTGCCAGTCTTACCAGAGGCTTTTAACGCCGCAAGATATTCGCGACGCTGCATATTTTCGCGGATGGCCACGTATTCCATTTCCGGCGTGATGATGCCGCGACGGGCATAGTGCATTTGCGAGACATTCATGCCGGGCTTGGCGCGACGCGGCTGGCGCACCAGATTAAAACGCAATTCATTCAGCGCGACATCATGCAAACGCTCCACACCATATTGCGAACTTGGACCAGACAATGTTTCGCTGTCGCTGCGCTCATCTATCCACGCGGCGCGTGGCGTAGATAGGCCGGAACGAATATCAATTTTGGCAGCGGGATCAGTGTAGGAGCCGGAACAGTCGTACACATAAATTGGCGGATTTTTTTCCGCGCCACTCATGGCGGGCGTGTCAGATTGACTGATTTCACGCATCGGCACTTGAATGTCGGGACGCGAGCCTTGCACATAAATTTTGCGCGAATTCGGCAGCGGCTTGATTGCGGCTTCGTCAACGTGTGCTGCTTTTGCAGTGAAAATTTGGGCAGCAGCCTTGGGACTTAAAAACTTTGGATGAGCATTCATGATGTGGCTCCAGAAATTAGAATTTGGCGAAAATTGCGAAAATTAGAATTTAGGGAGCACAGCCTGCGGCTAGACGCTTCCCTACGACGGCATTACCCGTACAGGTTCAAAGGGTTTTTCTCACCCGATTACATTGTCCCCTTGTGGGAAGATGCTAATCAGGACCCCTACGCAAGTAAGAAAGGTACGGCAAAAGCGTGGAGATTGCAAGCAGAGGTAAAGTGGATATATGTGGGAATAAACGTTGGCTACAAATAACAGATGTCACGCGTCACACATTGTCCCCTTGTGGGACCGAGCCTGGTTTATTATTTTTTAAACACCTGCTCCAGCGCTTCTTTTAATTCCGGATATTTGAATTGATACCCACTCGCTTGAAGTCGTGCGGGTAAAACTTTTTGCCCGCCCAGCAATAATCCTGACATTTCACCGAGTGCTATTT
>JAKFXW010000116.1 GCA_021731185.1 Gallionellaceae bacterium | reverse complement strand
GCTCGGAGCGGTGTTGATGACTTTGCAAACTCAGCTTGCCGCCCGGAATCACTGTGATACGCTTAATTTTGCAGCCGCTGTGTTCATCTTCCAGCAGCGTGTAACTGCCCCATGGACGCTGCACGGTGACATGTGCCATTTGCTCTTTGGCACCACTGTCTTTCAGTGCATCCACCACTTCGCGCACGCGTTGACTTTGTCCGCGTGGCGAAATCAGAATCGCATCAGCCGTTTCAACCACGCATAAATTTTCCACCCCGATCGCTGCCACTAAACGCTTATCACTACGGATGAACGTATTTTTACAATCGATCGCCAGCACATTTCCCTGCAAGGCATTGTGGGCTGCATCTTTCTCGGCAATATCATGCACCGCATCCCAGCTGCCCACATCTGACCAGCCGATTTCGCACGGCACCAAACTCACTTTGCTGCACTTTTCCAACACACCATAATCAATAGAAATGGATGGCATATGATGAAAATGTTTCTTCACGGCCAGCGCAAAAGTTTCGCCATCGCGCACATCAGCCAATATTTCATTCAGCACGGCATCAACCTCGGGCAGATGTTGCCGAATCTCCTGCAATATCGTTGAGACTTTCCACACGAACATGCCCGAGTTCCAGTAATAACCGCCCTCCTGCAAAAAGTTTGCTGCTGTCGCCAGATCAGGCTTTTCGGTGAATCGCTCCACTGACTGTATTCCCGAGCTCGTGCTGCCAGAAGAAGTTTTGATATACCCGAAACCTGTATCAGGCCGATCTGGTTGAATGCCAAAAGTGACCAACAGCCCTGCTTGTGCCGCCTCAATGGCGACCTTCAGACTGACCTGAAACGCATTTATATCTTTGATAATGTGATCGGCTGGCAGCACCACCATTACCGGATCATCGCCCTGTCGTTGTAGATAAGCTGCGGCTATCGCAATCGCTGGTGCGGTATTGCGGCCTATGGGCTCGAGCAGCGTTTGAAAAGAGGAAAGCACTTTATACGCTTCGCCCTTGGCATGTTCTTCGCCCGTGACAATCAGCACATTTTGCGCGGCGATGAGCGGCTGCAAACGCGAGGCTGTTTCTTGCAGCAACGATTGCGCACCATTTAATTTTAAAAACTGTTTGGGCAAGTGCTGGCGCGATAACGGCCATAAACGGCTACCACTACCACCCGCCAGAATGACGGCTTTAATGGTGACGTTTTGATGAGAGGGCGAGATGGTCATGCAATTAACCCTTCATCCATTTTTGAGTAGCTGAGCTTTGAATATTCGGGCTCGGATTAACTGCGACAAAGATGCCACTCACCTCTTGTTGCAGCAACTCAATCTCGCGCTTTAACACCTCATATGCCTGCACTTTTTGTTGCATAAAGCGAAGAGGGATTTGGACTTTTTCTTTGATGTTGAGTTTTTGTGCGAGTTCGCGCTGGCTAATCTCAGAATTAGCTTCCAGTCCCACAAGGGGACAATGTCGTTTCAGGATTTTGTGGCGGTATTCGTCAGTTAGCACAGCAGCTACACTATTTCGTTCAACGGGTGAACAACGGCGTGATTGAAGCATTTTGTCAAAAACAATGCAAGCCATTGTGGACTTCCCACAGGAGACATCCATTTAATCTGCCAACTTTTGTAACAGGGCGAGTTGCGCGCAGTGCTTTACTGCACGACGTACGGGCTTTATTTGATAGTGCCCGTCTTCACCCATTTGCCAGGCCTGGGTGTTGTCTTGCAAATACATTTGCAGACCTTCCTCAAATATCCGTTTCTTTAATTTTTTATCGCGCACCGGAAAACAAATTTCAATACGCCTGAAAAAGTTGCGATCCATCCAATCCGCGCTAGCCAAATACAGATCCTGTTGGTTGCCATTGTAAAAATAAAAAACTCGTGTGTGTTCTAAGAACCGACCAATTACAGAGCGCACTTTAATATTTTCAGACAACCCTTTTACCCCAGGGCGCAATGCACACACACCTCGCACGATCAGATCAATTTTTACGCCTGCTTGTGATGCCTCATATAACGCCATTATGACTGCTGGCTCTACTAGAGAATTCATTTTAGCGATAATATGCGCACGCTTACCCGCCTGGGCATTTTTGGTTTCTGTCTGTATCGCCTGTAATACCTGATTGTGCAGTGTGAATGGCGAGACCCACAACTGACGAGGCTTTCCCACTTTTCCCAAGCCTGTAAGCTGCGAAAATACATCACTTACATCCTGGCAAATTTCTTCGTTGCTGGTGAACAATCCAAAATCAGTATAAAAACGTGCCGTGCGCTGATGATAATTCCCTGTTCCCAGATGCACATATCGACGCAGCTTGCCCTCTTCGCGCCGTATCACCATAATCATTTTGGCATGCGCTTTATGACCGACCACGCCATATACAACATGCGCGCCCACATCTTCTAAACGGCTGGCCCAGATCATGTTGGCCTCTTCGTCGAAGCGCGCAAGTAGCTCCAGCACTACAGTGACCTCCTTGCCGTGGCGCGCTGCAACAAGTAGCGCATCCATCAGCACAGAATCCATTCCGGTGCGATAAACCGTTTGCTTGATGGCAACCACGCTTGGGTCTACCGCAGCCTGCTCAATAAAATTAATCACGGGCGCAAAGGATTGGAAGGGGTGATGCAGCAACACATCTCCTTTGCGTAACACGTTAAATATGTCTGCCCCTTTCTTTTTCAACACAGATGGAATGCCCGCCACAAATGGAGGAAATTTTAAATCTTCGCGTGCTACCCGATCCGGAATATCCATTAAGCGAACCAAATTTACCGGCCCCGCCACTCGATATAAATCGTCTGGTTCAAGAGAAAGTTGCTGCATTAAATATTCAATGGCTGAAGTTGGACAATCCTTGGTCACTTCCAGCCGCACCGCATTGCCAAAATGTCTTTGCGGCAATTCGCCCTGCAAACTGATACGCAAATTTTTAACTTCTTCGTCGTCCACAAATAAATTACTGTTGCGCGTCACTCGAAATTGATGGCAGCTCAACGCCTCCATACCACCAAATAATTCCCCCACATGCTGGTGCAAAATAGAGGATAAAAACACAAAGCCAAATGGGCAGCCGCTGATTTCAGATGGTAGTGGGATGGTGCGCGGCAACACGCGCGGAGCTTGCACAATAGCCCTAGTCGCGTTGCGGCCAAAGGCATCTTTGCCGCTCAATTCAACGACGAAATTTAAACTTTTATTCGACACCCGAGGAAAAGGGTGAGCGGGATCCAGACCTATCGGTGTCAGCACTGGCATAACTTCAGTAAAGAAAAAATTTCGCACCCACGCACGCTGAACATCGTTCCAGCCTGTACGCCGCAAAAAGCGTATGCCCTCTTTATCCAATGCAGGCAAAAGAACTTCATTAAAAATCTGATATTGCTGTTCTATCATCTCATGCACTTGCTCATTTACATACTGCATAACCTGGCGCGGCGGCATACCATCTGACCCGGCAGTAACATTATTCAGGCTGATTTGTTCTTTAAGCCCGGCGACACGAATCTCAAAAAACTCGTCCATGTTACTGCTGACAATACACAGATAACGTAATCGCTCCAGCAGCGGGACATTTATATTTTCCACTTGCGCCAGCACGCGCCGATTGAATTCAAGCTGTCCCAGCTCGCGATTGATGAAATATTGTGGAGGATATTTTTGTGCCACAAATGCCTTTATTATTTATGTGGGAAGCGTAGATTATTTAGGTAAATTATTTAGGTGGCACATAGCCTTCTGGCATGTCGGCTCCCGCACCAAAAAAATAATTTTCCATCTGTTGTGCCAGATATTTGCGCGCTGAGGCTTCGGCCAGATTCAAACGGTTTTCATTGACCAACATGGTTTGATGTTTGAGCCACGCCGCCCACGCTTCTTTCGACACCTGCTCGAAAATACGCTTGCCTAATTCACCCGGATACGGCAGCCGCTCAAGGCCTTCTGCGGCGCGTCCCAGCTTGATACATTGCACCATTCTTGTCATTTATTAATTCCTCTTGCTCATTCCGTATTCGAAAAAAATTAACTTTATGTTAATTCCAGCAAGCAATAGAAAGGAGGACAAGGCGGCAAAGCACAATCGCGCAGATAGTACAGGTTGGTACAGCGAGCAGATTGTGCTGCGGCCAACACAGTTATCGTTTCTATTGCAAACTGGAATTATAAATCGCGCACACACACTTTGGAGCGACGCTGATAGTTGTACAACGCTTTCTTTTGCGCCGGGAGTTGGCTAACGTCCGTCTCCTTAAATCCGCGCTCCAGGAACCAGTGCGCTGTGCGCGTAGTCAACACAAATAATTTGCGCAAGCCCTGCGCCTGCGCCTGCGCCAGAATATGTTTGAACAGTACATCGCCATAACCTTGATTGCGATAACTCGGCTGCACAGCCAGGCAAGCCAGTTCCGCCGCCAGCTCATCAAATGGATACAGTGCGGCACAACCAATAATACGATGATCATATTCCAACACCACAAACCGCCCGATCTCCTGCTCCAATCTTTCGCGCCCGCGCCGCACCAAGACCCCCTCGGCTTCCAGTGGTTGCAGCAATTGCAAAATGCCGCCGACATCAGCGATGGTCGCATCGCGCAATATACTTAAACTGCTTTCTACCACCATGCTGCCTATGCCCGTGGCGCTGAACAGCTCTTGCAGAATGGCTCCATCCACATGCCGGCTAATCAAGTGAGTACGAGCTACTCCGGCCTCACAGGCGCGCACGGCACAAGGCAAAAACAGGTTCACGTCTTCTGGTAATTTATATTTTTGACTAAGCAATGCGCTTGCTTCGGCCACAGTTAAATCACGCAGCAGATTACCTGCTTTGTCATGCACGCCATCGGTATCCATCAAAAAAATCAACTTGTCGGCATCCAGCGCAATTGCCGTCTGCGTTGCTACATCCTCCAGCGTCAGGTTGAACACCTCACCTGTGGGTGAGTAGCCGAGCGGTGAAAGCAGCACTACTTCATTGTGGGTCAGCCGATTTTTAATCGCGCTCACATCCACTTTACGCACGCTGCCTGTGTGTAAAAGATCCACGCCGTTAATAATTCCCATGGGTTGTGCGGTAATAAAATTGCCGCCCGCCACGCGAATATCTGCATTCGCCATCGGCGAGTTAACCAGACCCATAGACAATAGCGCTTCGATCTCTACCCGCACTCGACCGACCGCTTCTTTCACGCATTGCATCGTTTCTGCGTCCGTCAAACGTATGCCTTGATGATAGTGATCATCTAGATTATTGCGCGCCAAATGCTGCTCAATTTGTGGTCGTGCGCCATGCACCAACACCAGCCGAACGCCCAGGCTGGAGAGCAAATTTAAATCGTGCGTTAACTCAATAAACTTACCATCTGCGACCACCTCGCCACCAAAAGCGACCACAAACGTGCGTCCGCGAAAAGCGTAAATATAAGGCGCAACTGAGCGAAACCACGCAACGAAATTGGTCGAGGTAAAAGTAGATTCAAGTGTCAATGAAAAGTCTTCTGACATGGTTTAATCTCGTTAATAATTAAATGTCGCTGGACGACAATCCCAATCGTTGCCAAATCGCTAAAGTAGGCGCAGCTTGATTGAGCGTATAAAAGTGTAGCCCTGGCGCGCCGCCAGCCAGTAGTCGATTGCACAATTGCGTGACCACATCCAGGCCGTAGGATTGAATAGAGGCACTATCATCGCCATAGCTTTCCAATGTCTTCCGCATCCAGCGCGGAATTTCTGCACCGCAAGTATCCGAAAATCGAGCCAATTGCGCAAATTTAACAATCGGCATAATACCCGGCACGATGGGCACGGTAATGCCCAACTTGCGACAGTCTTCCACAAAACGAAAGTACGCATCTACATTATAAAAATATTGCGTGATGGCTGAATTCGCACCCGCATCCATTTTGCGTTTGAAATTTAACAAGTCTTCGCCCGGCGATTTTGCCTGCGGGTGAAATTCAGGATACGCCGCTACTTCCAGATGAAAATGAGTGCCCGTCTCTGCCCGAATAAATGCGACCAATTCGTTGGCATGTTGAAATTCTCCCGTGGTTGCCATGCCGGATGGCAGGTCACCACGCAAGGCCACCATACGCTTGATGCCCATTTTTTTATAGGTCTGCACGATCTCGCGAATATTTTCACGGGTCGAGCCAACGCACGATACATGCGGTGCGGCGGGCAAACCATCGGCCTGTATGTGTTGCACCGCCTCCAGCGTACGTTCGCGCGTAGAGCCGCCCGCACCAAATGTCACCGAGAAAAATTCAGGTTTAAGCACAGCCAGTTTCCGCCGAGTATCAGCGAGCTTGCTCACCCCCTCTGCTGTTTGTGGCGGAAAAAATTCAAAGCTGAATGTTTTAACTTGGGTCATGATCTATAGTTATTGGATCTTTTCTTTTATTGTTTTGATCTTGATTATTATGCTGCTGGACATTTTGTTGCCGGGCATTTTGCCATTGCCTGTTTCTGCGGCCAAAAAACAGTATGGGTATGAGTGAAGACAGGCTATACAGCAATGCCCCTAACACCCCCACCCAGAAACCTTCCACTTCAAAACCTTTAAGCGTAGAACCGACCAGCCAAAAAAGTGCGCCATTTATGATGAATATAAACAGACCGAAACTACGCACCGTAACAGGCAAGGTCAACAGCACCAGCAAAGGGCGCAACACCGTATTAACCAGGCCCAGAATTATGGCCGCAACGAGTGCTGATATAAATCCGTCTACATGAATGCCGGGCAAAACATACGCCACCGCCAGCAATGCCAAAGCGTTATAGACCCAGATTAAAAGCCAGCGCACCGCCAAGTGTCTTCCTCCCATCAGTCTTTCCTTTTAGTAACGATAGTGCGCTGGCTTATACGGGCCCCCTTTAGACACGCCGATATAGGCTGCTTGCTGATCTGTCAACGTGCTTAACTGCGCGTTTAGTTTTTTCAATTGCAGAATTGCCACTTTTTCATCCAGATGCTTCGGCAATGTATATACGCCCACTGGATATTTTCCGGTATTCTTTTTTGCCTCGCCCCACAGCTCTATCTGAGCAATGGTTTGATTGGCGAAAGAAGAACTCATCACGTAAGAAGGATGTCCCGTGCCACAACCCAAATTCACTAAACGCCCGCGCGCCAGCAGAATAATACGCTTCTCTGGCTGACCTTTTGCAGCGGGAAAAATAATGTGATCGACTTGCGGCTTGATCTCTTCCCACTGATAATTTTTTTCCAGCGTAGCCACATCAATTTCGTTATCAAAGTGCCCGATATTGCACACGATGGCCTGATTTTTCATTTTCTTCATGTGCTCGTGCGTAATCACATGATAGTTGCCAGTGCAGGTGACAAAAATATCGCCATGCTCGGCAGCGTAATCCATAGTCACCACGCGATACCCTTCCATCGCTGCCTGCAACGCGCAAATGGGATCAATCTCGGTAACCCAAACTTGCGCCGATAGCGCGCGCATGGCTTGTGCCGAGCCTTTTCCTACATCACCATAGCCCGCAATCACCGCCACTTTGCCCGCGATCATCACATCGGTGGCGCGCTTGATCGCATCGACCAGAGATTCACGGCAGCCATACAGATTGTCAAACTTGGATTTAGTAACCGAGTCATTGACATTGATCGCAGGAAATTTTAACTCGCCGCGCTGATGCATTTGATACAAGCGATGCACGCCCGTGGTGG
>JAKFXW010000118.1 GCA_021731185.1 Gallionellaceae bacterium | reverse complement strand
ATATGTTGCAAGCGCAACAAGCTGAACGCGATTCAATTGTTAAAGCCTGCAGTCTGAATATGGCTAACACAAAAAAATCACTCTGCAAAAATCGTGCTTTAAAAGGACCTCAAGGATTTCTGGATGAAAACTGCCCCGCTGAAGCAAAAATTTATCGCAACTTAGTTGCCAAGCGTCAGGATTGTGAAGAGCGCGGATTTACTTCAGGTGAAGAATTAAAATCGTGCATGGGCGGCAAAGAACTGGTTTCTGATAGTGCTGATGAAAGCTCGCAATCATCATCGCAATCTAACACCACTAAAAAAGAAGAGAAAAAAAGCACCACCTCAAAAGATGTATTGGACGGCGCAAAGCAATTGAAAGGCCTGTTCGGCTTCTAATATTTCAGCCACCAGATATACCATGCATAGGCTGAATATCAAGCTGGGGTTGCTATGCACGGTGTGTGCTGTATATGCGAACGCGCTCTTCTGGGGCGCGTTTCAATTTGATGATTACAATGTCATCGTCTACAACGCGCGTGTTCACACATGGCAAGCTTGGTGGAATGATCTGGGCAACGGCATACGCCCGCTGCTGAAACTCACTTACACTTTCAACTGGACTGTGAATTTAGGCAGTATCAGGAATTTTGGAACGGGAGAGTCGAATGCGACCAGCTTTCATCTCACCAACATCGTCATACATCTGGGTAATGTATTGTTGGTATTCGCGCTGACCACAAAGTTTGTACAGCACATTGTCCCCTTGTGGAACCATGCAACGGCACTGAAAAATATTGCCATCATTCCCTTTATCACCGCACTGTTGTTCGCAGTACATCCTATACATACCGAAGCGGTGACTTATATATCTGGGCGATCCACCTCGCTGATGACACTGCTTTATCTGGCAGGGTTGCTGGTGTACATCATCGGGCGTGAAAAAAACAAACGTTCATACACACAGTTTTTAACGCCGTTAATATTCGTCGTCGCGCTCAGCGTAAAAGAAACAGCCGTCACTTTTCCACTCGCACTGTTGGCATGGGAATTAAGTTATAACAACAAATCTCGCACATCGTTGTGGCAGCATCAATGGCCTAGTTGGTTGATGCTGTTTGCGAGCATCATCATTTTTATTGTGAGTGATCATTATGTTTCGCAAATGGAACGCAGTGCCGAACTCAACACTCTCTCAGGCAATGTCGCCACACAGATCATCGCCTTCGCTTATTTAATGCAGCAATGGGTATTTCCGCTGGGGTTGAACATCGACCCTGATCTGAAACAGGCACACAATTTTTCTGGTCTCGCGCCGCAAATTTTATTTTTAGGCGCAAACATTGCACTGATGCTGATTACTTTCCGTCGGCGACCCTGGATATTTTTCGCCTGCGCCTGGGCGTTAATCCAATTATTTCCGCTCTATATATTGTTGCCCAGAATTGATGTCGCCAACGACCGCCAAATGTATTTAGTAAGCTGGCCGCTGCTGCTTGCCTTAAGCGTAGAAATGGCAATGTGGTTAAAACCTAAAACGCTCATGCTGGCTTCCGCTGCATTGGCTTTGACCTTAAGCGCGCTCACAGTTGCGCGCAATCAGGATTTTCGCAGCGAAATTGCCTTGTGGCAAAGCACCGTAATGCACTCACCCAACAAAGCGCGTGTGCGTAACAATCTGGGCTACGCCTACATGCTGGATGGAAAAAAGGATGCAGCGCGTGCCGAATTTTTGGCAGCACTAAAAATTAATCCCACCTATTACAAAGCAAAAAATAATTTAGCGCGGCTAGATGCGACACTCGAATAACGCGACATATATTACAATCACGCTCTCACAACCACTTAAACCAACCACAGGAATTCCCAATGAAAAAATTTATATCCATCGCGATGTGTACCGGAGCAATCGCACTCAGCTTGCTGGCAAACAACGTCCATGCGGCATCGGGTGAATTATGGGAAATGTCCGTCAAAACAAGAATGGATGAAGCACCTTTTCCCACGCCCCCACACATCACAACAATCTGTCTGGCGAACGGCGCGCTGGATCCCAATCGCTTACAAGTTAAAGACGAGGATTGTGCCATTACCGACATTCAACACACTGGCAACAAAGTTACTTGGAAATACAAATGTGTGACCCAAAAAGAAACCATGGAAGGAACTGGCGAAGCCACCAAAACTCGCAACGCCATCATTGGCGTAACCAAACTCAGCGGCTTGGTGGGCAGAGAAATAGCTGGCCTGACTATCAGCTACAGCGGCAAGCGCACAAAGGAAAAGTGCGACGCAGACAAGCCGTAAAAGAATTTAGTAATCGAATATCGTTCCGCTGCATGTGTAAGGTTACCCTCTTAAGCTCGATGTATTATTGTTTTACCGGATAAGCTTCTTGAATTTGTTTGGTCATGACTGATCACCTCTCAATTTGGCCAGAAAATAATGGATGCAATGTATCTTCCATCCATCGTTGAGGGTTGTTGACGACATATTCGGCAATACGATTGCAATCCTCATCGTCACGAATAACGTGTTCATAATAATTACGTTGCCATACCGGAGCACCGGGCGTGTTACGAATTTGATTGATGCGCCTGCTTGCTGCCCCCTTAAAACCACGCACCATTGCACCCAAATTGCGCGAAGGCGACGTAACGGCGTATGGCAATACTCCCTTGTTGTCGAAATATATTTCTTGTTGCTCATCATGAGAAACGGGCGTATTGCCATACGCCGCTACGATGTGGACGATACCGTGAAAATGATTTGGCATCACCACAAATTCACCGCATTCAATCTCCAATCTAATCTCCGCCGACCTCATCCATTCCGATGCCACAATTTCTCCATACTCGTTCAATCGCATAACACCGCTTTCTATTCCACCAAACAAACATTCCTTTTCATATGCGCAAACGGTCACAAAATACGCCCCCGCTTGAGAATAATCGTACCCCTTCAAACGAAGGCTGCGACGGTGACGTTCGTTTGGTTGATCGGACATGTTTTATCCTCCGTCGGGGCGTATGGTTCATTCCCAGTAGGGGCGTATGGCAATACGCCCTTTGTTAAACGGGACAAGGCGTATTGCCATACGCCCCTACGAAAACCTGATGCATTCCTATTACACGATAAGGTTGTGCATCCACGACAGTTGTCTCACCAATGGTGAGACAACTGCACCAGTTCGATCAACGCAGCATTCACCGCCTGCACCACACGCTGCCGCGCAGCATGAATCAGTTGCGTGATCTCGTTGAAATTGTCTTGTGGGATGAGCGATGTGGTCATGTTGTTTTACGAATATCAAATCAAATTAAACCGTGGTGCGTCCCTGAGGCTTCCCTATGTTTCGCGTTAATCCGTACGCGATTGCCCAAGATAAGATTTCTGAATGCTGCCTATCAAACCCCAGAATGGAAAACTCAGTTTTTCGCCAAAACGAACATAGGAGACTTTATGAGCAATATCAAGATAGTCCAATTCATTCAGAAGTTTTAGTGCATCCTTCACCGTCTTAAAAATCAACGCCACCTCCTTACGCCCGACGAAGCCTGGCACAACCATCAGATTTAACAATTTTGTACGAGGAAAAGATTGCAGAGGCAATTTCCCCCTAACAATATTGCCAAATTTTTTCGGCCTGCTTTGCCATGTGAGATCAAAGTCAAAGTTTGAATAATGTGCGTTACCTTGAGCCCACCTCTGCGTATAAGTCCAAATATGATTATGAACAATCGCATCTCTCAAAAAATAAACTTCTTCCAGCCTAGCGATAATCGGCTCTAAACTTGGTTCATTTAATGAGTTCATCCAAGAAGTGACATATTTCTTCTTGTCCATATTGGTTGCGTCAGATCTTCCGTCGAAATGACGCGCCCTCGACACCCATGCTTCAAAATAAAGCATCAACAGAACAACCAAGGTGACCGCATAATCAACTTCTGACTCAAGTGGTTTGTCATCCTGGGAATCAGGCAATTTTACTTTCAATAGACGTTCGACCAAAACAGCTATCGGCTGCTTATAATTCGAAGCTAGACAAGAAATGTAAATTTCGCCGCGTTTCTTTGTTTTCATAATTAAACCAACTAAAGCTAACCTAATTCCGCAACGGCTTGCCGTTCTTCAACATGTAATCGATACGTTCCTGCGTCTTGTCCGTCGTCAGCAATTCCATGAAGTTTTTACTCTCCAGATCAAGCAACCATTGTTCTTTCACCAGGCTGCCCGCTTCGACATCGTCTCCGCTCACGGCTTCACCGCGCCAAAAACTCCTGCATAGAAAACGCTGTCCCTGGCACGGCTTCTCTCAGCTTGCGATCTTCGGTCACCAACGAGACATTGAGGCTTTGCGCCAGTGCAACGTATTGCGCGTCATAGCCAGTGATGGCGTATTTCGCCGCGACGGCGAGTGCCGCATCCACTTTCACTTCACACTGTGCAACTTGCATGAAGCGTTCGGCATGTTCCAGTAATTTCTTGCATTGTTTGAGTGCCAGCACTTCGCGACGCTGGTAAGTTGCCAATACGTTTAACACTTCGTGCAAGCAGAGTGCCGTGGTGCGCCAATCGGTTTCTTTTTCCTGCAACTTTTTGACCAGCGGCGAGTATTCACCCTCAATTAGCGAGTAGACGAGGATGTTGGCATCAATAACGATCATCTGGGCTGACTGGTTTTTTTCGAATCGCGGCCTTCTCGGATAACCGTGACGATATTATTTTTTGTCACCCGCTTTGCGGGCTTAATCGGCCTAGGTAAAAGCTCAACGGCATTTTTTGGCTGGGCAGACAATGCTTGTTCCAGCAGAGCCAGAGCCTGCCGCGTCATGGAACGATGGTGACGCGCGGCCTCTTCCTTGAGTTTGCGGTGCAAATCGGGTGGGAAATCTTTAATCAGTAATCCAGACATAACATCCTCACAGCTATTTAAATGGTAGCGAAATGATAGCTTTTTCACTCCGCAACAACAAGTACACTTAAAAGTACTGAAAAACGTAGCGAGCGCAGACAGAACAAGGCGCGAAATGGCGAAAAAGCGGAGTTTACATTTTAGTAAATGAGCATTTTGAGCCATTGAGCAACAAAGTTATGCCAAGCGCAGCAATTTTTCATCAATTCCGCAACGGCTTACCGTTCTTCAACATATATTCCACGCGCGCTTTAGTTTTATCGGTCGCTAATAATTCCATAAAATTCTTACGCTCCAAATCCAGCAACCATTGTTCGTCCACCATGCTGCCGACTTCGACATCGCCGCCGCACAGGGTTTCGGCGACGCGGCAGCCAATGTTGTAGTCATGCTCCGAGATAAAGCCACCTTCCAGCATGTTGACCATAGAGGCTTTGAAAGTGGCAATACCGGTGCGTCCGGCGACCATGATCTGGCGTTGCGCCAACGGCGGGCGATAGGCGGTGGCGTTGAGGGCGCGGGCTTCTTCTTTGGCGATATGCAGTAGTTCAAAACGATTCATGATGATGCGATCTGTAGCACGCAGATAGCCCATTTCGCGCGCTAACTCCGCGCTTTTGGAAACTTCGCCCATGGCGATTTGCTGAAAGTAGCGACGCAAATAGGGAAACACATCGACACGGCCATCGTTGGAAAATTTCTGAGCATCCGCTGCTGCGCGCTGCGCCATTTCTTTGCAGCCGCCGCCTGCGGGCAGGATGCCGACTCCCACTTCAACCAGGCCGATATACGTTTCCAGCGAAGCAACAATCCGTGTGCAGTGAATGGAAAATTCGCAGCCGCCACCTAACACCATGCCATCTACTGCGGCGATGGTGGGTACTTGTGCGTATTTTAAGCGCTGCGAAACTTGTTGAAATTTAGCGACCACCTCTTCGACACGCGGCACATTGCCAGTGGCGGCATTGACTATTGCGCCTACTCCACCACCACCCGCTACGGTATATTTGACACGGTTTGCCGCCTGCTTCAGCTTATCGAACATACCTTCATCCGGGGCGGCTTGCTGCACGCCTTGCATCAGTTGCAACAGGTTTGCGCCTGCGGAAAAGGGTGGCTCGGTCTGCCAGATAATCAATGCGCTAAAATTTTCTTCCGCTTCATCTACTGCACGCAAAATTCCATCCAGCACCTCATTACTAATGATGTGCATCTTGGTGTTAAAGCTGAGGATGGCGATGTTGTCGCCCATGTGCCACATGCGTACTGCTTCGTTCTCAAACACTGTTTCGCCATATTGTTTAACCTCTCCCAGCAAATGATCTGGAAAAAGTTGGCGGTGATAAACAGTGAGCGCGGAACGAGGTTGATACTGTTTTTTGTTGGGAGAATACGAACCCTGCACAGTATGCACACCATTGCGATCCGGTTCAGTCACCCAGCTTGGCAGTGCGGCTGGGGACATGGCTTTTCCTGCCGTAATATCTGCTTGTATCCAACCTGCAATTTGTTGCCAGCCCGCCGCCTGCCAGATTTCAAACGGGCCGCTGTCCCAACCAAAACCCCAGCGCACCGCCATATCCAGATCACGTGAGTTATGTGCAATCTCGGCTAAATGCAGGGCGCAATAATGAAACACATCACGAAACGTTGCCCACAAAAACTGCGCTTGCGGATGCGCGCTACTGCGTAATTCAGCGAGTTTTTTCGCCCAATCGCGTTCGCGCAAAATTTCTTTTACGGCATCATCCACCACGCCTGCGGATAATTTATATGTCTGCGTTGCCACATCCAGCACATGAATTTCCTTGCCGATTTTGTTGTAGATACCGCGCTTGCTTTTTTGTCCCAGCGCGCCATCAGCGATCAACTTTTTATACCAATCCGGCAAGGTGTAATAGCTGTGCCACGGGTCACTAACCAGATTCGTGTGCATGGTTTCCACCACATGAGTAAACACATCTAATCCGACCACATCCAGCGTGCGAAAGGTCGCGCTCTTGGGACGACCGAGATAACGGCCAGTCAGCGCATCCACCGTATCAAAGCCCAGACCCAGGCGTTGTGCGTGATGCAGCGCGGCAAGCATGGAAAAAACACCCACGCGATTCGCCACAAAATTTGGTGTGTCTTTGGCGCGCACTACGCCTTTGCCGAGCGTGGAAACCAGAAAAGTCTCTAGCTGATCGAGCAGCGGTGCTTCGGTGACAGCGCAAGGAATGAGTTCAACTAAATGCATGTAGCGCGGTGGATTAAAAAAATGAATACCACAGAAACGATGCCGTTGCGCCTCGGGAAAAGCTTCGGCTAATTGATTGATCGACAATCCTGAAGTATTGCTCGCAAAAATGGCGCGTTCGTTCACATAGGGCGCAACCTTACGATACAGGTCAGATTTCCAGTCCATGCGTTCGGCAATGGCTTCGATAATGAGATCACATTCGCGCAATTTTTCCAGATGCTGCTCGTAATTAGCAGCTTGGATATATGTCACTTTTGCCGGGCTTGCCAACGGACTGGGTTCCAGTTTTTTCAAACCATCCAGTGCCTTATTCACATTACCATTCAGGTCACCCTTGGGAGTCGCACCCGCAGGTAACTCAAACAACAGCGTTTCGACATTGGCATTCACCAGATGCGCGGCAATCTGTGATCCCATCACTCCCGCGCCTAACACTGCGACTTTACGTATAGTCAGATTATTCATGATGCCCTCTCAAATTATTTCTTTTAGCATTATTCCAATTCCTGATAAAAACGATCACAGTGTTGGCTTCGTTTTCGGCTCCTGATGAAACTACTAGCCATCCCAC
>JAKFXW010000090.1 GCA_021731185.1 Gallionellaceae bacterium | reverse complement strand
ATCTCTTCTGGCGCACCATCTTCTATAAACAATATTTATGTATGGCTTATCTGCAGAACACCCCCCCTTTGCATGACAGCCGAACACTGGCAGAATGCCTCCTTCAAAACCTCGCTGAAGATTGCCATTTTTAAGGAGATTGCTATAAAAGCCCCTATCCGCATTGCTATTACAGGTGCTGCTGGTCAGATTGGATACAGCCTGCTATTTCGCATCGCTAACGGTGGCATGTTGGGACGCGATCAACCTGTTGTGCTACAACTACTCGATGTCCCGCAAGCTCAAACCACACTACTCGGCGTGGCGATGGAATTGGAAGATTGCATTTTTCCACTGCTGCAACGAGTCATTATTACGGATGATCCTAAAGTTGCGTTTCGCGATGCGGAAGTTATTTTGATGGTGGGCGCGCGACCGCGCAGCAAGGGGATGGAACGCAAAGACCTGATCACCGCCAACGCAGGAATTTTTTCTGAGCAAGGCCGGGTAATGAATGAAGTCGCCTCGCCCAATGTAAAAGTACTGGTAGTGGGTAATCCGGCCAACACCAATGCGCTGATCGCCATGCATAATGCGCCCGACTTGAACCCTAAAAATTTCAGTTCGATGACACGGTTGGATCACAATCGTGCCATTGCACAAATTGCGAAAAAATTAATTCAGCCAGTGCAGGACATCAGGAAAATGGTGGTGTGGGGCAATCATTCTGGCACCCAATATCCGGATTTGTCGCACTGTGAAGTACATGGCCCCACAAGGGGACAATGCAAACGTGTGCTGGACATGTTGCAGGATCACTCCTGGATTGATAATGAATTTATTCCTACCGTGCAAAAGCGCGGTGCAGCAGTGATTGAAGCGCGTGGTCTATCCAGCGCGGCCAGCGCAGCTAATTCGGCCATTGCCCATATGCACGATTGGTTATTGGACACCCGTCCCGATGACTGGGTCACTATGAGCGTACCTTCTGATGGCAGCTACGGCATTCCCGCAGGTGTGGTATATGGTTTTCCTGTGACATGCAGCAATGGGCAATACCATATTGTGCAAGGTTTGGTCATAAGCGAGGCAGGGAAAAAACACATGCAGGAAAGCTATCAGGAATTGCTGGAAGAGCGCGAACATGTGCAGCATTTATTAAAGTAATGCGGTAAAAATATTTCTGCCAGCTTAAACTTAAAGGGCATCTCTAAAAATTCAAAATCCCAAACGAGACAAGGCGCGAAATAAATTTTATCGCGCAGCATATGTTTTATATGTAAGCGTTAAAATTTATTGAGTAACGCAGTCCCACAAGGGGACAATGTATCGTGACGGAGTTTGAGTTTTTATCTGGCTATAACGGGCACTCGCCTGGCCATCGCGCATAGCAATTCATAGCTGATCGTACCTGCCGCCTGTGCAACCTCTTCCACAGGCAATCCTTCTCCCCACAACGTCACTGTACTGCCCACTTTGGCAGCAGCGTGCGCACTTAAATCTATACAAAGCATGTCCATCGTGATGCGCCCTAAAATACGTGTGCGCCGTCCATCCACAAGAATTGGCGTACCACTTGGCGCGTGGCGTGGATAACCATCTGCATAACCGCAGGCCACCACGCCGATACGCATGGAATATTCGGCACTAAACATCCCGCCATAACTGATTGACTCCCCCGCCTCCAGATCGCGCACCGCAATAATTTCACTCTGCAATGTCATCACTGGCTGCAAGCCCAGTTGCTGTGCGCTGACTTCTGGAAAGGGAGATGAGCCGTATAGCATAATGCCGGGACGCACCCAGTCGGCGTGGGTTGCCGGGTAGCGCAGTAACGCTGCCGAGTTTGCTAATGATCGCGCTAATCGATAGGGGGCGACCTGTAGATTAAATTTTTCCATCTGCGCGGTTACGCCTGCTGCCTCATCGGCATGAGAAAAATGAGTCATCAGTGTGATGTCACGTACTGCTGGATGCGCTTTGAGTTTTTCCATCGCCACAGATAATTCATGCGCAGCAAAGCCCAGGCGATTCATGCCGGTATTCACCTTGAGCCACACATCCAATGCGGCGCGGCGCGGGTAAGCATCCAGCATGGCAATCTGCTGTGGGCTGTGTATGACGCTGGCGATTTCATATTCAGCCATGCGCGGCAACTCATCCGCCGAAAAAAAACCCTCCAACAATAAAATTGTCTGGCGGAATCCAGCCTCACGCAAACTCACTGCGTCACTTAGATCAAGCAGGGCAAAGCCATCTGCATCGTTCAGCGCATCCGCGCTATGCAACAGGCCATGCCCATACGCTTCAGCTTTAATAACCGCCATAATACGCGCACTGGTCATGCGTCTGGCTCGACGTAGATTATGTTGCAGCGCACCAAGATTAATTTTAGATCGAATGGGGCGGGACATATTTAATAATCGTCAGGCGTTTTTAATGTTGCGAATATAATAGCAGGCATCTGAAGTTTATTTTCGCGATATAAACTAGATTTTTATAATGTGAATCGGATTTCATGATATAAAACGATTTCTGAAATAATACCCATTCCGCTGCATGAATCGAGGTTTTAAGATTATTCTTGCGGCGCAATTTTTTTCCGCGCTCGCAGACAACGCCCTGCTTTTTGCTGCAATCGCCCTGCTAAAAGAGATGTTGGCTCCCGACTGGCACATCCCTGTGTTACAGCAGGCGTTTGTCGCCTCATATATTGTATTAGCTCCTTTTGTAGGTGCGTTTGCCGACTCGTTGCCCAAGGGTCGCGTCATGTTCATCAGCAACACTATCAAAATGGTCGGATGTATTGCCATGCTGGTTGGTGTCAGCCCGCTCATCGCTTTCGGTATAGCAGGTTTTGGCGCGGCGATGTATTCCCCCGCCAAATACGGCATTCTCACCGAGTATCTGCCGTCTAATCAGCTCGTATCGGCTAATGGCTGGATAGAAGGTCTAACTGTGGCTGCTATCGTTTTGGGCGCAGTGGTCGGCGGCGTGTTAGTCAACCCTACAGTGTCCAGCACACTGCTGAATTTATGGGATGTGCCTATGATAGACACAGGCATCACCACCGCGCCCATGCTCGCCATCTCGATCATCTTTGTCATATATATAATAGCGGCGTTATTCAACTTGGGCATCCCGCGTGTACCCATCGATCACAAACCTATCAGCCGCAGCCCGATATTTTTAGTCACCAATTTCTGGCACTGCTTTAAATTATTGTGGAAAGATCCGCTCGGACAAGTATCGCTCGCGGTCACCACTTTATTCTGGGGAGCAGGCGCAACGCTGCGCCTCATTGTACTGGCTTGGGCAGCTGTCGCCTTGCAATATGATTTAGGCCGCGCCGCATACCTCACGGCCTGGGTTGCCGTCGGCATTGCCATTGGCTCTGTCTTGGCAGCCCGCTATGTCAAATTGGAATCTGCCGTGCGCGTGTTACCCGTCGGCATCGCCATGGGCGTGGTCGTATTAATGATGATCCCCGTCACCAATTCCATACTTGCCATTGGTCTGCTCATCGTCATTGGCGCGATGGGCGGCTACTTTGTTGTGCCCATGAATGCACTGTTGCAACATCGCGGCCATATTCTGATGGGTGCGGGCAGATCCATCGCCGTACAAAATTTCAACGAAAATCTCAGCATCTTCGTCATGCTGGGTTTATTTGCATTGATGGATAAGCTGGATTTCAGCATCTACGCCATCATCACCGTATTTGGTTTATTGCTGTCTGGCATCATGGGTGTGATATATAAAAAACACAGACACGATCAAGATCAGGGGCAGATGTAAAGCACTTCCCCGCACTGCGGGGGTGTCGCTCAACTCGAATCACGTTAGGGCTCATCATGGCCGATCAAGACACGAAGGACTTGGACAACATCGCGAAGGCATTTGGTCTCGTAGTTGTCCAGTGGGGGAGTTGCGAGCAATCTCTCGACATGCTCATCGCCCTGCTCTGGCAGTCATTCTACACGCGAAAATTCTCGCGCAGGATTCCGGTAATGCTCACGCCCAAGTTGAAGTTCGCGCGAAAATCGTTCGCGGGCGACGCGACTTTGAAGAGCCTTAAATCGCAGGCTGAATCGGTCTTCGCCGAGTTTGATCGTTTGAGCAAGGTCAGGAACGATCTAATTCATGGAGCCGTTGTAAGCCTCGCCCCCATCGACGGCTACTTTGTTTTGATGAAGTTCGACGTTCACGATGATTTTCACCACGTTCGTGAAGTGAAATTCCCAGTGGCCGCATACCCTAAGCTGGCTCGTGACTTGGTCAATTTGGATAAGAGCGCACATCAGCTCTCGAATGAGGTCTTCGAGTTGGTGAAGAAGATGGATGCGGAGGGCGGGAAATGAGCCCTAACCCTGCGGTCAAGAGGGACGCTCCGCCGAAAAGCGCGGCTCCGCGCCCCTTGTATCTTACCTCCAGCTCAGAAATGAGCTAAATTGCTCTGGCGCGAAAAAGCAGGGAAAAGGGATGCCGGGCGTGCCCCTAAGGTCATTGAGCCTGTGGCTAAGATTGGTGACCTTCTTACTACCCTGCGCCCCTAAATTCCGTATCGTCAAGCCTGAATTGCACCTGCTTTTGTCTGCTTATCGAGTGCCCACAGCACATGTTCGCGAATGAGAGGCGAAGGATCATCGACTCTGCTGTGCAGAGCCTGCTGAATTTCTGCCTGCTTCGGGGCATTACCTAGTGCAACAGCAATGTTGCGCAGCCATTGTTCATAGCCGATTCGATACACTGCGCTGCCGGCAAATTTTTGCTTGAATGTAGTTTCATCCCAAGAAAAAAGTTCAGTCAAACCAATATTATCCAATCCATGTCGAATGGCAAAATCAGCTTCCAGACTTTTATGGGCAAAACGATTCCAAGGGCAGGCTAACTGACAATCATCACAGCCATATATGCGATTGCCCATAAGTGGACGCAATTCAACTGGAATGCTGCCTTTAAGCTCGATCGTCAAGTAAGAAATGCAGCGGCGGGCGTCTAATTTATAAGGTGCGACAATGGCTTGAGTTGGGCAAACTTGTATGCATGCCGAACAACTGCCGCAGTGCTCTACCCCATCACCATCCATCAGTTCATCTACGGGCAACGGTAAATTGGTATACAACTCGCCCAAGAAAAACCACGACCCCTGTTCCCGCGACAGCAACAGCGTATGTTTGCCACGCCAACCCAAACGTGCTTTGCGCGCTAACTCCACTTCCATGACTGGTGCGCTGTCAGTAAATACTCGGTAATTAAACTCAGCAACTTCTTCTCGAATTTTCTGTGCTAACTCATCTAGGCGGTGACGCAAAACCTTGTGATAATCCCTCCCCAATGCATAGCGAGAAATAAAGGCACGACTTCCATCCGATAAGGTTTCCCAGCTGTCTTTCGCCGCAGGCGGAGCATAATTCATGCGCACCGAGATAATGCGTAACGTACCAGGAATGAGTTCTGCTGGGCGGCTGCGTTTCAAGCCATGTTTTGCCATATAATCCATCTCACCGTGAAAGCCTTGCGCTAGCCATTTCTGCAGGCCTGCTTCAGCTTCAGGCAGATGGGTATCGGCAATGCCCACAGCTTGAAATCCCAGCGCCCTGCCCCATGCTTTGATTTTACTGGCCAGCACAGCGTAGTCCACTATTTGAGGAATATTAGTTTGCATATATCGCCTAAAATGTCCCTGCCCGAAATGTCAGGTTATGATAACGTAATAAAGCTGGCCTTGGCAGACGAGGCGGCGACAGAAGTTTTTGCGGCGCGCTTATCTGCGTGTATTCAACCGGGCATGGTGATTTATTTGATTGGCGACTTAGGTGCAGGAAAGACCACGTTGATACGCGCATTGTTAAATGCGCTAGGCTACAGCGGGCGTGTTAAAAGTCCAACCTACACCTTGCTTGAGCACTACGAAATCGCTGGGTTACACTTTCGGCACTTTGATTTATATCGCTTTAACAGCGCGGATGAATGGGAACAAGCAGGCTTTCGCGATGAATTCGACCAACGTAATATATGTTTAATCGAGTGGCCAGAAAAAGCGCAAGGCTTAGTCCCTGCGGCCGACATCACAATCACATTTGAAATTTTATCTAACAGCCGCAACTTGGGAATCCGCGCACTAACTCAAATTGGCAGGACATGCTTAAAAAACTTGCAACACTGATTTTAACTATATGCTTGGCTGCGGTTTTGCATCCGCACGCACACGCAGCCCCACAAGGGGACAATGAAATTTCCATCGATAGTACTCGCGTATGGTCGGCACAAGACTATACCCGACTTACGCTGGAATCAGCCAAGCCTGTTCGTTATCAACAATTTACTCTGGGTAATCCGCATCGATTAGTGATCGATCTCCATGGTGTGTCGATGAACGCTGCCTTGAAAAGTTTAGCCAGCAAAATTAACAGCGATGATCCTTATATACGCAGTGTGCGCGTGGGATTATTCAAATCCGACACGGTGCGCCTCGTGCTGGACCTTAAGACTGAAGTGAAACCGCAGCTATTTAACCTCATGCCAGTGGGTGAATACGGTCATCGCTTGGTGCTGGATATTTATCCTGAACACCCCGTTGACCCTCTTATTGCATTATTGCAATCACTGGAAGAAAAATCAGCTGCTGCAACTGCTCAGCCTCTAACAGGCACGATCACGAATGAAGATGTGGCTAGCCAGGCAATTCCGCCACAAGCTGATAATACGACCACACCGACTATTCCACCACTCACCTCCCCAACGCGTAATCCGACCAATGCGCGCATCTTGATTGTTGCTATTGACGCTGGACATGGTGGTGAAGACCCGGGAGCCAAGGGTCGCCGAGGGACACTCGAAAAAAATGTCACGCTGGCGATTGCCCGTAAACTCAAAAAACTGATGGCGCAAACGCCAGACATGCGCGGCGTATTGATTCGAGATGGAGATTATTTCATACCGCTAGGTGGGCGCATTCAAAAAGCACGGCAAGTTCGTGCGGATTTATTTATATCCATCCACGCTGATGCTTTTACCCGCTCCAATGTACGCGGCTCCTCAGTCTTCACCCTGTCTGAGAGCGGCGCGAGTAGTGCCAGCGCAGGCTGGCTGGCTAAAAAAGAAAACGAGGCAGATTTGATTGGAGGCGTAAATCTGGCCGTGCAAGACCCCCATCTTGCCCACATCCTGCTGGATCTTTCACAAACCGCCTCAATTAATGACAGCGTGAAATTAGCTACGCATGTATTAGGTGAATTGGGTAATATTAATACGCTACACGGCAAAGCGGTTGGACAAGCAGGTTTCGCGGTATTGAAAGCTCCCGATATTCCTTCAATTCTGGTAGAAACTGCATTTATCAGCAATCCCACCGAGGAACGTCGTCTCAACAATCCGGCTTATCAGGAAGACATGGCGCGAGCTATTTTGATGGGTGTCAAACGTTACTTCGCGCAAAGCCCAGCCCTTTCCAGACCCATACCCACACTCACACCCAGACCCACGCTCAGCAGCAATAATTAGCTCATAATGCCGCGTTGGTCAGTTCATTATTCCTTATAAAAACTTATGCTCACGCTTAGTCACCTCAGCAAATCTTACAACCGCTCCCGCCCTATCCTTCAGGACATCAATTTTCACCTCAATGCGGGTGAATATGTTGCCATCATGGGGGAGTCCGGCACGGGCAAATCAACTTTGCTCAATTTAATGGCAGGCTTGGAAACACCGGATAGTGGCAGCATAATCATTGATGGGCATGAGCTGGCTCAGATGAACGACGATCAGGCAACACAGTTACGCCGCGAAAAAATGGGGTTTGTATTTCAGGCTTTTCATGTGCTGCCTCATCT
>JAKFXW010000053.1 GCA_021731185.1 Gallionellaceae bacterium | reverse complement strand
GTTCCTTCTGGCAGAGCGGAGGGGGTGATTAAAAACATCGGCAGCAATGCAAACAATCCCCACCAGCGCGCAGGAAAGCCGCGTGGCAGCAGTGTCCACAGCACACCCGCCATGCCCACTACAACCGTCCAGGTTGGTGGCGCGTGCTGCGCCCACACACCAGCAGGCAAGCTGGTTAAGCCTGCCACACACACGCGCATAACTTCATGTGCCAACCACAGCGGCCATTCAAATGGCAGTAGCGCGCCTGCCAAGGTCAACGGAACTACCACTAGGCTGACCAGCGGAATAGCAAAAGCGTTGGCGATGGGGGAGGCAATCGATACCTGTTGAAACATGGCCAGCAAAGGGGGAATTAAGCCGATACTCATCGCCCATTGGATGCGGCCATAGGTTAGCAAACCCCGCAGGGGGCGCAACAAAGTTTGCTGTGGGAAGTGCGTAGGGGATTCGTTTGGCAGGGTGTCGGTGTGCTTGTTTTTCGCATATCCCAGCCGATGTGACGTGACATAAAATATCAGTGCCACTGCGCCGAACGACAGCCAGAACCCGGGAGCCAGCACCGCCCACGGGTCGATCAACAAAACAATCAGTAATGCAGCGGTCAAAATTTGTGAGGGTGTACTGGTGCGTGAGAACCACAATAGCGCGGTGATTGTAGCCAACATATAAACCGTGCGCTGTGCGGGTACGCCGAACCCGGCTAGCAGTGCGTAGCTGATCGCTACCAGCAATGCGATGCAGGATGCGGCTTTGCGAGCAGGCAGGGCAATAGTCAAGCGTGTGCTGCGTCGCCACAATGCATAGCTTAAAGCAAACGCTAGCCCAGACAGCATAGTGATGTGCAAACCCGAAATGCTCATCAAGTGGTTTACACCCGTGTCAGTAAATATCTGCCATTGCGCGTGCGGGATGCTCGCTTGATCGCCAATCGCCAAAGCAATCAACACGCCTGCATAAGGCGCATTTCCTAGCGTTCGAGTAAATGCGTCACGCAAATTTTCGCGCATTCGTTGAATAAGATAGTCAGGATTTTTGACTAATTCATTCAGCCGAATATTATTTCCTTTGCGATGGATGTAGCCCTGCGCGCGCAATTTGCGCTCCAGCATCCACACTTCAAAATCGAAGTTGTGTGGATTACTTGTGCCATGCGGTTGCTTCAAGCGCACAGTCAGTTGCCAGCGTTCACCTGCGCGTAGCGTTAATTTTTTCAGAGGCTCGCGTTGAGTTTTGTTTGGGGATCGATTGGCAGATGAATTTTTAAATTTGCCAAGCGGTTCATCATAGGTGGAAAGTATAATGTGCTGTGGCACACTGGCATGGGGAGTCAATACCTGTTCTACATCCAAAGTCAGACGCAGTCCGCGCTCATGCTGTCGAGGCAAGTCAGCTACGACCCCGATGATTTCAATATCCTTGCCTTCCCATTCAACAGGCAAACTTTCGCTGAGCCGCTGCTGTGCAAAAAATGCGGCATAAAAAAATCCCAGCGCGATGCAGAGACCAGAAAATAATGCAAAGCGGATCACGCGCTGCCAACGCGGGAGAGTAGAAGGGAGTAAAATTAGAGCGACAAGCGCGGGAGCGAATCCCACCCAGAAAAGAATCACCCAGAAAAAATTTACCGAGCTGGCTTCTGGAAGTGCTGCCTGCTGTTGCAGTAGCCAAATGCCAGTGGCGAAAAATAGTATGTAATAGGGCATGCGGCAGTTGAATTAAACCAAGCATGAATAATAAATCAAGCACGAATAAATATTTAGAGACCCGCTATGCGAAAATTTTTACGGCGTTATCTGCCCAGTCACGAATCAATTATACGCAATCGCTGGACGGGCTATTTAAGCGCATATCTAACACACCATAATTTATGGCATCTTAATCGCCGTTCGGTGGCGGGTGGTGTTGCGGTAGGTTTATTTACAGGCTTGATTCCGGGGCCGGTGCAAATCATAGGCTCGGTTTTTCTTTCAATATTATTTCGCGTAAATTTACCAGTCGCCGCATTCGCGACGCTGTATACCAACCCGCTCACCATCGTGCCATTGTACGCATTAGCTTATAAGCTGGGTACGTTAGTCACCGGACTAAATAATGAATTGAAACTATCCGAAATAGCACCACCTGAAATGACCTGGGATAACTGGCATATCGCAATGTTTGAGTGGATGGTTTCTTTGGGTAAGCCGCTGGCAGTAGGTTTGCCGTTACTGGCGATAAGCCTGGCGATAGTTGGCTATTTTGTGGTGCGAATTATGTGGCGTGTGTTCGTGATTTTGGCGTGGCGCAAACGAATGGCGAGACACGAAGGTGATAAGTGATTTTGCCTAATCTTACTGTGTCACAAAGCGATCAAGGGATGCAGTGCAAGGCAAAATCTGGCGAAAAAGCGGAGTTTACATTTAGTAAATGAGCATTTTGAGCCAGATTTTAACACTGCAATGCGCCCTTCAGCGTTTTGTGACACAGTAAGACTGATAGTCCAACATTCCCCGCTTTATAGCGAGGAATATGGACAGCTAAGATTTTTTTGTAGACCAGATCAGGGTTACTGATTGAGCGATTGAGTTTCTATTTGAACCAGCGGCTCGTTATTTTCCGCCGTGTAAATTTCACGCGGGCGGGAACGACGGCGTGAGCTATGTGGCGATGCAGTTTCTTTAGGCGGCGCGAGGGTGACCAGTTTTTCAGGGCTGGTTTCAATCTGCACCAGATTGATGGCATGATCGTTGTCAATGAGCGATGTAACGGTATTGGTTACCATGGCATTGGATATGCTTGGTGGCGGTGGTGTAGCACTCGAAGCGGAAGCCTCTATTGAAGTGGACGCTTCAAAAAACTCATTATCTTCTGGCAACTCTTCGGCATACCCTTCATTGGGTGTCGTACCCAGCATCCCTTCATTGGCTGCTTGCGCCGCAGCCTGCTGGTCGCGTCGACCACGTACGCGTTGACCACTACGTCGACCACGCTTGCGTCCGCCATGCGCTGCACCTCCACTAGGCATTGCACCTGTGGTGGCTAGTAGCACGCTTTCATTGTCTCCTTGTGGGGCTGTGCTGGATTTACTCGGCGGCAAATGGTCGTGATCAGCAATATCCAGCGGTAAGTTTTCCAGTGCCAAATCAGTAGGTGCTAATTCATTGTTCCTTTGTGGGGCATTTTGGTTAGTCAAAGTCGGGTTCGCGTTATTCACCACAGGCTTGTGTTGTGGCACAGTACGTTCCTGCTTAGCTTGTGCTGGGCGCGGTGGACGATCAGCACGTGGCTCGGCAGTTTTTGCCGCGATTGGAGCGGGTTTGTCATGTTGTTGATCGGTGCGCGGTGCTGCATCCTCACGCGGACGGCGCGGTTTATTGCGCTGCTTGTTGTTATCTCGACCACCCTCTGGGCGACCACCTTCGCCACTTTGTTCTTCGATACGCGGTGCACGATGCGGACGATGTTGTTCACGCGGCGATGCGGCTGCTTGTGGACGCGCAGAAGCAGCGGTGTCCGTGCTCGGGATCAGCCAGCCAAATAGCTTATTAAAAATAGAAGGCGGTGCGGCTTCAACCTTGGCTGCACGCATCGGGGCAGGTTGATCGGGAGTAATGCCCTGCACCACGGCCAGCGCGCGCGCTTGCTGCGGCTTGGCATCTTGTGTCGCGCTGGCACTCTTGATTGCTTCCTGAGTGGAAACCAATTTATAGCTGGCTAATTGCGTGTCAGCCGTTAAATCGTCTGCACGCAATCGGGTTACATCGTAGTGCGGGGTTTCCAAATTCAAATTAGGAATAAGCATGATGCTGACTTTTAACCGCGATTCAATTTGATGAATCTCAGTGCGCTTTTCGTTCAGCAAAAACGTGGCGACATCAATTGGTAATTGCACATGAATGGCTGCACTGTGTTCTTTCATCGCTTCTTCCTGAATGATACGCAGGATGTGCAGGGCAGAAGATTCGATGCCTCGGATATGCCCGATTCCATTGCAGCGCGGACAAGTGCTGTGATTGGACTCTTCCAGGCTGGGTTGCAAACGCTGACGCGACAGTTCTAACAGCCCAAAGCGCGAAATTTTGCTGGTTTGGATGCGTGCGCGATCATGATGCATGGCATCGCGCAATCGGTTTTCGACCTCACGTTGATTGCGTGCCACTTCCATGTCAATAAAATCGATGACGATCAAGCCACCCAGATCGCGCAGCCGCATTTGACGGGCAATTTCCTCTGCTGCTTCAAGGTTGGTATTGAGCGCGGTGGTTTCAATGTCCCCCCCGCGTGTGGCGCGGGCCGAGTTCACGTCAATCGCCGTTAGTGCTTCGGTATGATCGATAACAATCGCGCCACCCGAAGGCAGGTTGATCTGGCGCGCGTGCGCCGATTCAATTTGATGCTCGATTTGAAAGCGTGAAAATAGCGGAACGTCATCATGATAACGCTTGATGCAATGCACATTGCCGGGCATAACGGTGCTCATAAAAGCACGCGCTTGCTGGTAGATGTCATCGGTGTCGACCAGGATTTCACCAATTTCCGGATGGAAATAATCACGGATGGCGCGCACCACCAGACTGCTTTCCAGATAAATCAGCGACGGTGCTTTTTCTGTTTTAGCCGCCTTGTGAATTGCATCCCATAGTTGCTTGAGATAATTCAGATCCCATTGCAGCTCCGCCAGGTCGCGCCCTATGCCAGCTGTTCTGGCAATGATGCTCGCTCCTTGCGGCACTTCAAGTTGCGCCAGCACATCGCGCAATTCGTTGCGATCTGCACCCTCTATGCGGCGCGATACGCCACCACCATTGGGGTTGTTCGGCATCAAGACAATGTAGCGACCCGCCAAGCTGATGTAAGTGGTGAGTGCTGCGCCTTTGTTGCCGCGCTCGTCTTTTTCCACTTGCACCAACAGTTCCTGCCCCTCGCGCATGACATCTTTAATACTGGGGCGACCGTTGCCCGAGTAATTCAAGTAGTTATCAGGGGAGACTTCTTTGAATGGCAAAAACCCGTGTCGGGTTCCGCCATATTCGACGAAGGCCGCTTCCAAGCTAGGCTCGATGCGGGTGATGATGGCTTTGTAGATGTTGCTTTTGCGTTGTTCTTTGCCAGCTGATTCAATGTCGAGGTCGATGAGTTTTTGACCGTCAACAATGGCGACGCGGAGTTCTTCCGGCTGTGTCGCATTGAATAACATGCGTTTCATTTTATTTTTCTCCCGCGCTCAGACACGGGCAGAACAAGACTACGCGCAGGTTATGCGTGCAAGAAAATGAATAAGGGTCGGGTAAATATTGTTACGGCATCGACGGTTGTTCAAGATATTGTTCTCGTAGTTTCTTGTTGTTAATTAACAAAGGTTCGCTGATTGAGTTGCTGGCATTCCGGTAAAATTCACGTATGCCCAAAATCCAGCGAGCCTAAAATTCTGTATGTTTAGAGCGCGATAATCATTTACTATCACTGCTTGTTCCGGTGAGTGACATTAACCGGATTGCGATTGGAGCGGGACGGCGGCACATTGTCCCCTTGTGGGGCATTTCTGCCAGCACACGTACCCGGTTCTTGATTTCGAGGGGAAACTAACATCCCGTTCTTCACTAAACCAACACGCACTGATGCGAAGTATATGCAAAATGAATGATTTACGCAAAGAGTCTGTGATTTGGACGGAAATAGATGAAGGCAGTTGCGAGCAACGGATTGACAATTATTTGTGCAAGCTGCTCAAAGGTGTACCCAAGAGCCATATCTACCGCATTCTTCGCAGCGGTGAAGTGCGGGTGAACAAAAAACGCGTCGATCAAACTTACCGTATGCAGTTGGGTGATCTGGTGCGTATCCCACCCGTGCGAGTGGCAGAAGCATCCCCGAAAAAATATGTGGTGGCGGCAGAGTTTCCTATCCTGTATGAGGATGACGCATTGTTAGTAGTCGACAAGCCAGCAGGCGTGGCGGTGCATGGCGGGAGTGGAGTCAACTTTGGCGTGATCGAACAATTGCGTAGCGCAAGGCCCGATGCCAAGTTTTTAGAGCTGGTGCATCGGTTGGATCGGGAAACTTCGGGCGTGTTGCTACTGGCTAAAAAACGTTCTGCTTTGACTGGATTGCACGAACAAATGCGCGAGGGTAAAACAGACAAGCGTTATTTGTGTCTGGTGCTGGGACAATGGAAAAATGTCCTCCAACATGTCAAATTACCCTTGCACAAAATGGTCAATGACGATGGTGAAAAGCGCGTGACGGTGCGTGAAGATGGGCAGACCGCGCACACCGTGTTTGCTTTGCAGCGCGCTTGGGCAGACTTCAGCCTGCTGGAAGCGCAACTCAAAACTGGGCGCACCCATCAAATTCGTGTGCATCTGGCGCATCTCAAATTTCCCATTGCGGGAGATGATAAATATGGCGATTTTGCGCGCAACAAAGAAATCGCCCGGTCAGGATTAAATGGGCCTATATTAAATAGACAAGGCCTAAAGCGTATGTTTTTACATGCCCATGCCATCGCGTTTATCCATCCGCTTACACAAGAGCCGCTACGCTTGATGGCCGCGCTACCCAAAGAATTACAAAAATTTATTGACCAGCTGGATGCGGCGGTCACAAAATAAAACCAACATTGAAACGTTAAATATGAAAATCACCGCGATATTACATGCAACATTTCTGGTGGAAAATTTGGCTCAAGCGCGAAATTTTTACGAAGGCGTGTTGGGCTTTCGGTTAGATGAAAAGCGTCATGAAATGGGCTTCCCCGGCGTGTGGTACGACGTGGGCGCGCAGCAAATTCACTTGATGCAATTGCCCAATCCCGAACAAGGATTGCAACGCCCAGCACATGGCGGGCGGGATCGTCATGTTGCCATGGCGGTGGACAATCTGGATGCACTGATGAAAAAGCTGGATGCTGCCAGCATTAAATATAGCGTGAGTAAATCGGGTCGCCGCGCCTTGTTTTGCCGTGATATTGATGACAATGCGCTGGAGTTTATTGAAGCGGCTAATGGCGATGCCCCACAAGGGGACAATGTAATGGATAGATGGTTATGAATTGCGGGCGGGCATCGGTCAGTTACAATAGTGCGTAATTTTGTAGAAGATAAGGAAAAAGTTGTGAATTGACAGGACAGGTTCGTAGTGCGTACAATTTTACTTATGCGACGTTTGATCATACTTCTTTTGTTGTGCCTGCTCCCGCTCCAGACCTCTTGGGCTATGGTGGCCGATTATTGCGGATACGAGCAGAACAAGGCTGTCCAGCACTTTGGTCATCATGATGATGAACATCACAAGGCTTCGCCCAGCACGCTCGCCGATAGTACAGCGCCTGAACAGGGCAACTCCAGCCTTGACCACGATCACTGTCATTTATCAAGTTTTTTGGGTGCGCTGAGCGAGTATACGTTCTCCATGCGCGCGCCCTTGCAGTTATCGTTGCATCGTGACGATCAATCCTATGCCTTCCTCGCTGCGGATAAACCCGCACGCCCCAACTGGTTCGTTACCGCCTGATACGGCGCGACGAGCCTTCTTTCGTGATTTAGCACACGCTTTATCCTGACAAATCTGGATTAATTTCTGGATTTAATCTGATCACAGCTTCGTCTCGCCGAGCTCATCCCTGTCACTTGTGGAGAATTCGATGCGAAGATATATATTACCGTTGGGGTTGTCGGTGCTGTTTTTCAACCCTGCCCTTGCACAAACTGGTACACAAACTACATTGTCCCCCCGTGGGATTGATGCCGTGCGCGACCGCGTTGTTGAAACGAGCGTTGAAACGAGCATCGCCCCACAAGGGGACAATGTCAGCACGCTACATGTCACTGAGCCAGTTGCTCCGCTTACCCTGAAGGCCGCACTGAAATTGGCGCTGGATGCCAGCCCGGAGTTGTCGGTCGC
>JAKFXW010000059.1 GCA_021731185.1 Gallionellaceae bacterium | reverse complement strand
AGTTCTTGCAGCGAGCGCAGATTTAAATCATCTAAAAGTTGTTTGGTAGTGGCGAATAACTCCGGTTTGCCAGGTGCGTCGCGAGTGCCGATCACGTCGATCCAGCCTCTGGTTTCCAGCGTTTTGAGTATGTGCGAGGAAACCGCGACACCGCGAATTTCTTCAATGTCGCCGCGTGTGACGGGCTGGCGATAGGCGATGATGGCGAGCGTTTCCATCACTGCGCGGGAGTAGCGTGGTGGTTTTTGCGGGTTGAGTCGATCTAAATAAGGTTGCATTTCGGGGCGTGCGCGAAAACGCCAACCATTGGCGACACGATTGAGTTCTATGCCGCTGTCGGCATATTTTTGTACGAGCTGTTCTAAGAGCTCGGTTAGTAAATTATTTTCCAACGGGATGTCGCTCAGTTTTTTTAACTCAGCTAAAGATAAAGGTTCTTGCGTGGTGAGCAAAGCCGCTTCGAGTCTGCGTAACAATTTTTCCTTTTCATCGTTGGAAAAAATCGGTTCATCACTAGAAAAAATAGGTGCTGCGCCAGATAAAGCCGGGAGCAAATCGGCTGGAACGGCTGCGCTTGCATCCACGCCATTTTGGGCGGGCAGGGGCGAGTTACTCGGTTGCGTTAAGGCTGCGGCTGGCTCGGACATAGATGCTCCCCAATGTTTCAGATTGTGTGATTTCTACTAAAGACTCTTTGGCCAGTTCCAGCACGGCGATGAAGGTGACAACCAGGTGCGCTAAACTTAATTGCGCGTTGTTGTTGCGATCATGAAATAAATTCGAAAAAATTTCAAACTCACCATGCCGTAGCTGGCGCAATATGCGTGTCATTTGTTCGCGCACTGACAGCTCTTCACGGCGCACCACATGATGCGAATTGATTTTTGCACGCGCCAATAAGGTGAGCCAGGCCTGACGTAAATCTTCCACACTGACATTGGGCAGTCGCTGTATCACGGTCTGTTCGATCAGCACTTGCACTAATTCAAAATCACGCCCCGCTTGTGGTAACTCATTTAATTTTTGTGCGGCTAGCTTCATCTGTTCGTATTCCAGCAGGCGGCGCATCAATTCTACACGCGGGTCTTCCGCGCCATCATCAGCAATTTTAGTAGGGCGTGGCAGTAACATACGCGCTTTAATTTCGATTAACACTGCTGCCATGAGCAGATATTCGGCGGCTAATTCCAAGCGGTTGCGCTGCATCAGCTCGATGTAATTCATGTACTGCTGCGTTAATTGCGCCATCGGAATATCGAGCACATCAAGGTTGTGCTTGCGAATTAAATACAGCAATAAATCCAGTGGCCCTTGAAAAGTTGCCAGCACTACTTCCAGCGCATCGGGCGGAATATATAAATCCAGCGGCATCTCCAGTAACGGCTCGCCGTAGATGTGGGCAACGGGTGGGGAGAGTGGGAGCGGGGCTTGGGTCATGGTTTTTATTACGCGCGCTGCACTTGGATAGAAGGGCAGGGCATAGAACCATAGGAGCAGAACACACAGCAGTCGCCCTTCTTAGGGCGAAGCACGGTATGGCACGCGCTGCATTCGTAAAAAAATTGGCACGCATCAGTTGGCATCGTTTCTTCTTTAGCTGTGCCGCAGTGGGGGCAAGTGATCACGGATTGCAGGGTCACGTTCATATTGATTAGCTATAACTTAAGCCCATCGCATCACGCACTTCGCTCATGGTTTCGCTAGCCAGCTTGCGCGCTTTTTCGCAGCCATCTGAAACGATGTTGCGTACTAACGCTGGGTCATCCAGATACAACTGGGCGCGTTCGCGCATGGGCTTTTGTTCTGCCAGCACAGCGTTGATGACCGGCTGTTTGCAATCTAAGCAGCCGATGCCCGCGCTGCGACAGCCATTTTGTACCCATTGTCTGGTGTCGTCGTTAGAATACACTCGATGTAATTGCCATACCGGGCATTTGTCTGGATCGCCTTTGTCGGTGCGTTTGATGCGGGCGGGGTCAGTCGGCATGGTGCGAATTTTTTTGCTGACGCTGGCTTCATCTTCGCGTAGCGAGATGGTGTTGTTGTAAGACTTGGACATTTTTTGCCCATCTAAGCCGTGCATTTTAGAGGCGTGCGTGAGCATGGCTTGCGGCTCGGATAGAATCATTTTGCCGCCGCCTTCCAGATAACCATACAACCGTTCGCGGTCACCCAAGTTCAAACTTTGCTGTTCTTCTAATAACGCTTTTGCCGATTGCAACGCTTCGTCATCGCCATGCTCTTGATAGCGTGTGCGTAGCTCGTGATAGAGCTTGGATTTTTTGCTGCCCAATTTTTTTACGGCAGATTCAGCTTTTTCTTCAAAGCCCATTTCACGACCATAAATATGATTAAAGCGTCGAGCGATGTTGCGTGTGAATTCGATATGTGGCACCTGGTCTTCGCCGACTGGTACTTGCGTGGCGCGGTAAATTAAAATGTCCGCGCTCTGCAATAAGGGGTAGCCCAAAAATCCGTAGGTACTCAAATCTTTATCAGCCAATTTTTCTTGCTGATCTTTATAGGTTGGCACACGCTCTAACCAGCCCAGCGGGGTAATCATGGACAGCAACACATGCAGCTCGGCATGTTCCGGCACTCTTGATTGTATAAATAATGTTGCGCGTGCCGGGTCGATGCCCGCTGCCAGCCAATCTATCACCATATCCCACACGTTTTGCTCGATGATTTGCGGCGTGTCGTAATGTGTGGTGAGGGCGTGCCAATCTGCCACGAAAAACAGGCATTCATATTCCTGCTGCATCTCCACCCAATTTTTTAACACGCCGTGATAATGGCCCAGGTGCAGGCTGCCAGTCGGACGCATTCCAGATAACACTCGATCAGTAAACATAGTTAGTAAATATAAATTCTAGGATCCAAAAATTAAACGAATAACAGTGTATGAGGCATTAATAAACGGTTTTAATATCCAACTTAAGACTGGAGTAAAAGCCAGAAAAATCAAAATAAACAGACCATACGGTTCCAGTCGTGATAGTTGATCAGCTTGTTTATTTGGCAGCAGACTGACTGCTACGCGCCCGCCATCCAATGGCGGCAGCGGCAACATATTAAGCACCATCAGCACCACGTTAATCTGAATACCGATCTGTGCCATTTTTAACATCGGCTCGGCATATTCACCACCGACCCCGGAAAATTTTGCCAGCAGTGCCCAACAAAGTGCCATAAATAAATTGGAGACAGGACCTGCCACCGCTACCCACAACATATCTTTTTTGGGATGACGTAGTGCGGCGAAGTTTACTGGTACAGGTTTCGCCCAGCCAAATAAAATTCCGCCTAACCACAGGGTCATGATAGGAATGAGGATGGTGCCCACCGGATCAATATGGCGTATGGGATTAAGGCTGATGCGGCCTTGCTGGTACGCGGTCATGTCGCCGAAATGTTTGGCGACATAGCCGTGCGCTGCCTCATGCAAGGTGATTGCAAATAAAATCGGTATGGCTGCAATGGCGATGGTTTGTATCAGTTGATCAATTTGCACGGATTAGCTTTCAAATAGTATTTGTGGCAAATAAAAAATGTGATGTATCGCCGCGACCAGCGCGTACCAGCATCGGCATGTCGCGGGTTAAATCAATCACCGAAGTTGGCTGCGCCGCAACCGCGCCGCCATCAATTACGAGATCAACTTGCTGCTCCAGCAATTCGCGTATCTGCTCTGCGTCATTCAGCGGCAATTCTTCGTTGGGCAAAATCATGGTGGAACTGAGCAAAGGCTCGCCCAATTCCTCCAGCAAAGCCAACGCGATGGCGTGATCGGGAATGCGTACACCAATCGTGCTGCGCTTGGGATGTTGCAAGCGTTTTGGAATTTCTTTAGTAGCCTGCAAAATAAAAGTATAACTGCCCGGCGTATTATGTTTCAACAAACGAAACTGCACATTATTGACCAGCGCATAATGCGATAGCTCGGACAGATCGCGGCACACCAGCGTCATGTGGTGGTTATCATCTACCCCACGAATTTGGCGTATGCGCGCCACCGCATTTTTATCATCCAGATGACAGCCGATGGCATAGCAAGAGTCAGTCGGGTAAACGATCACCTTGCCATCACGCACCATTTGTGCGGCTTGTTTAATTAAGCGCGCTTGCGGGTTACTGGAATTAATTGTGAAATATTGTGCCATGTGGCGGGTTGGGGGTGAGTGGTTTAGCGCAGATTGGATTATGTTTCTAAGAAGCAGTATTTTAACATCGAAGCAGGATTGGTATGGCTATCGTTATGCTCAGACCAGTCTGTATTGAAATATATACTGCAAAATTTTATTTTATTTTATTTTGGCTATTCCCATGCCTGCCACACAGGTACGCAATCCAGTGGAAAGTCTGGCAAATGTCCTAAATCGCGATAACTCTCACCGGGTCCGTGAAAGTCTGAGCCGCAGGAGGCGAATAAATTAAATTCGCGAGCGTAGCGTGCGAATTCTGCATATTGCTCGGGTGTGTGGCTGCCGCTGACTACTTCGATGCCACGTCCACCCAGATCATAAAATTCGCGAAGTAATTCACGCAAGGTTGGTTTGCCCATCGCTTTGCGTCCGGAGGTATAGCGTCCCGGGTGCGCCAGTACCGCGACTCCGCTACTACCAACTATCCATTTTACTGCGTCTTCTAAAGCAGCCCATTGATGCGCGATGTAGCCTGGCTTGCCTTTAATTAAATAATTTTTAAACACGCTGCGGACATCTTTGCTATAGCCGTGTTCTACTAAAAATCTTGCAAAATGAGTGCGGCCGATAATTTCCGGATTGGCTGCATAGCGGTACGAGCCTTCCAGCGCGCCTGCGATACCGCTCTTGGCCAGTGATTGCGCCATGAGTTGTGCGCGGGTGCTGCGACCTTTGCGGATTTCACGCAGGCCTGCCAATAAATCTTCGTTGGTGGGATCAATATGCAAACCAAGAATATGTAAAGTGTGGCTGCGCCAGCTCACCGATATTTCAACGCCGTTAATGAGTTGTATCCCGTGTTGCGCGGCGGCAGTGGCGGCTTCGGCTAGACCAGAAATATCATCGTGGTCGGTGAGCGCGAGTACTTTTACATCGCGACCTGCGGCGCGCGCCACGAGTTCTGCCGGTGGCAATAGGCCATCGGAGACGGTGGAGTGGCAATGTAGATCATAATTGAGCATGTTTTTAGGCGGAAATTTCGCCCCCTCCTTTTTTCATGACCTTGCCAGTTTGTGTGCGCTGACGGCGAGTTTCCTTTGGGTCAGCCAGCAGCGGGCGATAAATTTCGATGCGATCCTGCTCGCGTAGAATGGTGTCTGGTTTAACCAGTTTGCCGAAGATACCGAGTTTGTTTACAGCCAGATCAATGGCCGGATATTTGTTTAATATGCCCGACATTTGAATTGCTGCAGTAACTGTGCAAACCATTGGCACTTGCATACGCAATAGAATTTGTTCGTGTGGCAGGGCATAAATGATTTCAATGTTTAAATTTTCGCGCATATTATTTTGGGGCATATATTTTTTCAGCTCGATGCACAAACGCATCCACAAAGCTGCTGGCGATGTAATGAAAAATTGGCCCGAGTATTTTCTCCAACAAAATGTTCGAGAACTCGTAATGCATACGCAATTCGATTTTACACGCTGTGTCGGACAAAGGGGTGAAATGCCAGTGGCCATCCAAATGTTTGAACGGGCCGTCCAGCAGCGTTATATCAATACTGTGTGGAATTTGCCGCACATTCTGTGTGGTGAAACTTTGCTTGATGTGGTGGTAATCAATATGTACCGTCGCATTCATGACTGCGCCGTCAACCGAATTAATTTTTGAACCGCCGCACCAAGGCAAAAATTGCGGGTACGCAGCCACGTCATCCACCAGCGCAAACATTTGTTCTGCACTGTAAGGAACAAGTACTGATTTTTCTACAATCGCCATGGTTCAATCTGAGGGGCAAGCTAAAGCTGGTAGAATAACCGACATATGATAATCGTTCAAAATAAAAAAGCATTCCACGACTACTTCATCGAAGATCGCTACGAAGCGGGAGTGATGCTGCAAGGCTGGGAAATAAAGGCTATTCGAGCAGGTCGGGCTAATTTAAAAGAAGCCTATGTTACTTCAAAAGATGGGGCGTTATTTTTATTTGGCGCACACATTAGTCCCTTAATTTCGGCCTCAACACACATCGTTCCCGATCCGATACGCACCCGCAAACTGCTTTTGCACGCCGCTGAAATTGATAAACTCATCACCAAAGTTCAGCGCGCGGGCTATACGCTGATGCCGTTAAACATGCATTTTAAAGGCTCGCTGGTTAAACTGGAAATCGGCCTGGCTAAGGGTAAAAAAATGCATGACAAGCGAGAGTCCGAGCGTGAACGGGATGCGGTGATGGAGGCCAAGCAAGCCATGAAAAAATCACGTCATTAGGCAGAATTCGCTGAAGGGCGCATCGCTGCGTCAAATTTTGGCTCGGAATACTCATTGACATCTGAGTCAACTCCGCTTCCTCGCCAATATTTTTCTTGCGCTGCATCCCTTGATCGAATTCTTCCAGTGCTGTCGTCGATATAACGCTGAAGGGCGCATCGCTTGATCGATTGCTATCGGTCAATTAAGTATCACCTCATTTGCACATCTTATTCCACTCATCACTGCACCTTCCAGCGTCGCCGGATAATCGCCTGCCGTGTAATCGCCCGCCAGCAATAAATTTTTAATTGCTGTGATATGGAGAGGGCGACTCAAATTTACCTCGCAGGAAAAAGTAGCACGTTTTTCGGCGATCACTTTGACCCATAGCGGAGTTTCTGTAATGCTCAATTGCTCATGCAATTCTTGTATAACTTTTTGAGCAAGATTTTCCTGCGACAATTCTTGATGCAGTCCTTCAGCACTGATAACAGCAGCGATCAGCCCATGTTGTGAAGAGATTTGTCCTTTGTCGAACAGCCATTGTGTATAGCATTGATCGAATCCCAGCATGGGTTGTGGCAGTTGCACATGTGCAGGGTATTGCAGATAAACAGTGTAGATAGGTTGATAGGGAATGGCGGAAATTTGCTGTGTGAGCGACGCTAGCTGTGGCACCGTTTGTAGCAAACGCGCCGCCGCAGTGGGTGAAGTCGCGCAAATGACATGGCTGAATAAATGCGTTTGCGGTGCGTTACCATTGCTTGCGTTGACGGTTAATTCAATTGCTTGGTCACAAGGAATGATAGCCTCCACGCTGCTTGAGGTATATAGGTTGCCATGCCGCTGTTGTAAATATTTTGCGGCTCGATCGGGAAATAATGCTGAGTAATCTAATCGTGGCAACAACATGTCACTGTCAGCACGCGATGTATTGAGGCTGTCGCGCAATACGTTTAGCAAAATTTTGGCGGAGGCCAAATGCAATGGTGTGTTGAGTGCTGAGATGCAGATAGGTTGCCACAGCAGGCTTATCAATTCATGATCTTGTTGATGGCTGACCAATAATTCAATAGCTGATATATCGCTGGGCAATGAAAATTGGATGTGGCGCATGGCAAGCATGAAGCGCGCAGCGGATATTTTTTGAGTAAAGGACAAACCTTGTGCACTTATTAGTCCCAACAAAATATGCAGCGGGGCAGGCAGGGGAGAAGCCTTAAATGAAAATCGATTATGCAAGGTAAGCTGTAGGGGAAGATGCAAAAAATCCTCCTCGATATTGCCGCCAACTTGCTCTATGAGCTGCAATGTGTGTCGATAACAACCGAGCAAAATATGCTGGCCGTTATCGAGTTGTGTATCGTTGTGCCACAAGCCACGCGCTCGTCCGCCTAGCTGTTTGCTGGCTTCAAAAACGGTGACGGGGATATTTTGTGCGGCGAGAGTGACGGCAGCAGCCATGCCAGCATAACCTGCAC
>JAKFXW010000045.1 GCA_021731185.1 Gallionellaceae bacterium | reverse complement strand
ATACTTTCTTGCTTGACCCACCTGGCTATGCAGTAGGTCAGCCTTTGCCTGCGGTGGTGATGCCGATAGAGCCAGTTATCACGGATGTACCTGGTTTGCCACTGATTGAAACGGAAACGGTGGTGGTGGAAGATGGTGAGGTGAATGGCAATAAACCAGTTAGTGCGGCTGTCAGTGCTGCCATTTCCATACCGGAAAAAGTTGAAGTTGAGCCGATTGCAGATGTAAACGGGTCTTCTGTAACAACTGGAACGGGATCCTCTGCGGCCACGGCTATTGAAGCGCCTCAGATGGCTGCGGGGGCAGTTTCTACCGAGCACCAGGTTTTGTCTACGCCGCCAATATTAACCAAGCGAGGAGATACACTCGCTACAATAGCTCAGCGGGTTAAACCACCCGAAGTCAGTCTTGAGCGAATGTTGCTTGCGCTCTACCGTGCCAATGCCAGTGCGTTTGACAATAAAAATATGAATCAGTTAAGGGTTGGCAGAGTGGTGCGTATCCCTGAACTGGAGGAAATTAATACCATTACCCAGAGCCAGGCCAAGAAGGAAATACGTATCCAGGTAGCCGACTGGAACGCCTATCGTCAAAAGTTGGCAGCAGCCACGCAAATAGCACCTGCAAAAGAAATGGCTCAGCAGGAAGCTTCCGGCAAGATAGATACGACTGTGGCTGATAAAGCGCTGGTTGCCAAAAAAACAGCCAAAGAGGTGGTGAAACTCTCCAAGGGTGAAGCCCCCGAAGAACAAGTAACTGCTGGCGGCACTGCGAAATCTACCCTAAGTAAACAAGCACAGGCGGAAGAAGCCACCGCGCAAGCCAAGGCACTGAAGGATAATAAAGAGCGCGTGGCATTGTTGGAAAAAACCAAGGAGGATGCTCAGCGATTGGCGCAGTTGAATGCCCAACAGGCTGGCGAGGCTGCTAAGTCTGATCACAGCGTTAAACCTACGCCATTGGACGTGTTGACGAAGACACCCTCAGAAAGCGCGGATACAGATGCCAGACCTAAGCCCGTGCTCCCTCCACCAGTACCCGTTGAAGAGCCGAGCTTCTTTGCTTTTCTGTTGGATGGGATGCCCTCATTGGATGAAATACTGGAAGATCCACTCTATCAACTGGTGGGAGTTGTATTGCTGCTGCTCTTGGGTGGGTTGGGTTGGTTTATGTTGCGTCGCAACAAATACATAAAAAAAAAACTAAGACATAGTGGTAATGCTGGCGACAATACAACAAGCACGGGACGTTTTTCTGTTCCTGTTGCTCCCTCCCCAGATACGGGCGATTTTACAGCCAGTGCCTCTGCAGTAGCACCGATCGCCGCCGTACCCGCAATATCCGAAGATGTTGATCCTATCAGCGAAGCAGAGCTGTTCCTGACCTTTGGCCGCGATGAGCAGGCTGAAGAAATTCTCAAAGAAGCCTTGCTTAAAACCCCCGATAATGCCCCGGTACTGCTCAAGTTGCTTTCGATTTACGCGACGCGGCACGACACCAGCGAATTTTCTAAAGTTGCTCTGAAAGTTAAAGACTTGGGCGATTCAGAAGCTTGGGAAAGGGTGAGAGTGATGGGGCGCAAGTTGGAGCCCGCTAATCCAGTATACGGCGGCAGCGGCATTGCATCTGCATTGGATACTGTTTCAATGAGCACGCCACCGTTAGTAATGTTTGAAGTAGGCGGTGAAAAAGAAAAACTTCCTGCTGCAATGGATTTAGATCTGGGGTTAGGTGGATTTACTACCCCTAAGGTTGATTTCAATTCAACCCAAGTCATGAACGCTCCACCTCTATCGAATATCATGGATTTTGACATTACTGCCAGCCACACAAATATAAACGCAATGAGTCCCAGCGACATTTTATCCACCGCATCCGACTTAAATACTGGTGTTTTTGATGTCACCACTTCGGCTAATCCTGCCGCCAAGCAATCTGCACCCGCTTTTGAGGTGTCAAGCGCAGATACTAAAAAGGTTGACATGGGGATGGAGTTTACCCTGGATTTTCCTACGCCAGAACCTCCAAAACAGGTAGAAAGCACGCCATTAGACACGAGTCTAAGTGATATTAGCTTAAACATGGATATGCCTTTCACGACCGTACCAGCCTCTGCACCGATTGGAGATGAGGCCAAGGGTTCGGGTTGGCATGATGTTGCCACCAAAATTGATCTGGCCAAGGCCTATCGGGAAATGGGTGATGGTATGTCGGCAAAAGAAATTCTTGAAGAAGTACTACGTGAAGGTGACGAGCAGCAACGTGCCGAAGCGAATAGTTTGCTGCAACAGATATAGGCTTGGCTCTGTAATAACCCTTGCAAAATGAGATGCTGTTTTGCAAGTCTAATTTTTGATAAACAGAAGCATAAGGCGGCATAAGTTTATGATTCGTGCCAATCTCTCGCCGCACCCAGCGGTACTTATCCTCTTCCTGTTTGGCTTGGTCATCAAGACGCAATCATTTCAATTGTTCGAATTGCTGATGGTGATGTGTCCATTAATCGTGTTGGCTCTCATCTTTTTTCCATTGCGATTCATTACACTGATAAAAAGGTTGCGCTGGATTATGCTGTCCCTGTTATTAATTTATGGCTATGCCACACCGGGCAGCGCAGCATGGCAGGTGACTGAGTGGCCATTGCTCGCTCAGTTCAGCCCGACTATCGAAGGGTTAATAACAGGCTTACTGCAACTTGAAAGAGTAGTCACGATGCTGGCTGCATTAGCAATACTGGCGGGCTTATTATCGCAGCAGCAACTCATGAGTGGACTGTATTACTTGATTTATCCTTTACGCTATGTGGGGCTGTCGCCCGAAAAATTGGTGATGCGCTTGGCGTTGACTATGCAATATGCCGAAGCTGCATTGCTGGATACAGCGCGAAAAACTACATTGTCCCCTCATTGTCCCCTTGTGGGATGTGGGACTCAGGATTGGCGTGCCAGCCTCGGGCAAATTGCGACTCCTATGCTGGATCAAAGTGTCCATGGTATGGATCCGCCTGTCACGATTGATCTACCGTACATTCCACTCAAAGCACAGGATGCTTTATGGCTGGGTGCGGGCGTATTTTTATTGGCAATGCTATGAGAATAGCTATGGGGTTGGAATATGACGGAAGCGGTTTTTTCGGTTGGCAAAGTCAGGCTGTCGGATTGACCGTGCAAGATGCATTACAGGCAGCATTAAGCAAAGTGGCGGACGCGAAAATTACAGTCATCGCCGCTGGACGCACCGATACGGGCGTACATGCGCTAGAGCAGGTTATCCATTTTGATACCGATGTGGTACGCCCACTTTCTGCCTGGCTGCGTGGCGTGAATGCCTTATTACCCAAAAGCATCGCCGTCTTGTGGGCGCATCCTGTGCCGGACGAATTCCATGCGCGCTTTTCCGCGCAAGCTCGCAGTTATCAGTATGTCCTGATAAATAGAGCGGTACGCAGCGCGGTGCATCAGGGAAAAGTCGGGTGGTTTCATGCGCCATTAAATGTGGCGCAGATGCGTTTGGCGGCAGAATATTTGTTGGGGGAACATGATTTTAGTGCATTTCGATCCTCAGAATGTCAGGCCAAATCACCGATTAAAAATCTCGCGCAACTCGACATTCAACAGCATGGCGATACAATTTTATTTGATCTCACAGCGAATGCATTTTTACATCACATGGTGAGAAATATAATTGGCTGCCTGGTTTATGTGGGGAAGGGCAAGCACTCGTCGCAATGGTTGCAGCAAGTGTTGGAAACGCGCCAGCGCACAGTGGCCGCGCCGACCTTTGCGCCGGATGGTTTGTATTTGCGCGCAATTACCTACGATAAAAAATGGGGTTTGCCATCCATGAATTTCTAAGCCCATTACGATGCGTGAACGATGAATGTGTCGTTTACAGCATATGGCTGATAAGCTGCGAGTGTAAAATGAATTCATGGTGCTATCTCATTTGAATCCAGCGATACAGCTCATTCTAGTTTCCGATAAAAAGGAGCACAAGGCGGCAAGGATGAGGCGACGAAGACAGTACATTTGAGTACGGCTAGGAGCCGAAGACGAAGGTAACACAGTGATCGTTTTTATCGGAAACTGGAATCAGAGGTTGAGCCACCGAAAAGCCTGCTCAAGCTTTTGTTTGGCATCCATTTCAATAATCTGGTCGTGTGAGACAACAATGCGTTGCACATCCAAGGCCAGTAGCAATTTAACAGAGCGCGCCAGTGCGGATTTATCTTTGACTAAAAATTTTATCGTGCGTGACATGGTGAGATTTTCGTAAACGCCCAACAAGCGTGCCACCAGACGATTCACGCCCGTGTTGTTTGAGCCAAAGCACGCCAACAAATCTGTGAGAATCAACGTGCCACTTGGTTGATGAAACCAAGCGGTTTCCCGTAATGTTGGAATGCCTTCAATAAAAATTGCTTGCAGCTCTGCTGTCCAACTGGATGATCCGGTCAATTCAATGCCTGCATCATCAATCGTTGCATAACTTTCCAGATCAGGCCGCTTTTTTTTAAGACCAGATGCAATGATTCCCGTTGCATAAGGAAATGTCTGCATGAATGGCAAGAAGTGCAGGTGATGCACCTTGTTCGGCGCAACCACGAATTGCACTGAACCTAATTTGTCGAGTGCTGCAATGAGAGCAGGCGTGGGGGTGATGGGTGAATGTATCCAGAGCTTACCACTCTGCAAGCGCACTACGGTCATGCGAGAGGTAATTGCAAAGGGTCCAAATTTCAGCACTTGCTGCGCGTACCAAATTTGATTGGGGACAATTGTGATTAAGGACATTTTGACATTACCATTTTAGCGGCCATTTGTTTGCAGCTATATGCAGGGGGTTACCTGCTATGAATCGTTTGGGATGAAAATTTTCTAGTAGACGCTTGTCCATAAAATGGCTTACGCACCCCAGCGTTTAACTAATTCATGTGGCACATGCAGGTGATCCAAGATACGCGCCACTACAAAATCTATTAAATCTTGCACGCTCTGTGGCTGATAATAAAAGCCAGGGTTAGGCGGCAAAATCACCGCGCCCGCGTGGCTTAGCTTGAGCATATTTTCCAGATGAATAGAGGAGAACGGTGATTCACGCGGCACTAAAATAAGCGGGCGTTTTTCTTTGAGCATGACATCCGCGCCGCGTGTGATGAGATCATCGCTCAAACCCGCCGCAACAGCAGCGAGTGTGCCCATGGTGCAGGGGCAGATTACCATTGCATCGCCAGGGTTGGAGCCAGAGGCCATGGGTGCATACCAATCGTCGCGGCCAAACACACGCAACTCACCGCTGAATTTTTTCATTGTCCCCTTGTGGGGCGGGGACAATTTATTGAGATGCTCGAGCAATATTTTTTCTGCGTCCTGCGGACGATTGGGTAGCGTGAAATCGAGTTCTTGTTTTGCCACGATTTGCGCAGCTTGTGAGTAAACCAAATGCACACGCTGCCCGCTTTGCAGTAAACATTGCAACAGCCGCATCCCATAAGGAAGGCCAGATGCACCCGTGAAGGCCAGGACGATAGTTTTCATTTGGATACCTTTAAATTTTCCGTTTCATCCCTAATGGCAGGATTCAAAAAATGCGCGGCAATTAAACCATTCACTGTGCCAAATAACAATGCAGCGACAGCGAATATCGGAATAAGGTAGGCTACGCCAGTATGCGGGATGAGCCAAAAATACACGAGCAGAAGTTGTCCGGCGATATGCGCGAATGCGCCGAATATGCTGTGCGTGACTGAGCTGAACCAGCGCGCAGGTAAATGCTGGCTCGCTGCCAATACCAGCAGGCTACACAGCGCGCCGCTCAGGCTTAAGAAAAATCCGGGGGTGAGCAAGCTACCCATCATTAAGCTGCTGCCCAATACGCGCAATAGCGTAACCCATGCCGCAGTACGCCAGCCAAAGCGTGCTAAGACAATTAAGGTCACGATGTTGGCGATGCCGGGTTTTACGCCGGGCAGGGGCGAGGGAATGGCGGCTTCCAGCACAGACAGGCCGATGGCCAGCGCGGCCAATTTGGCGATGTGGTGATCTTCTGCCGTTGGATGCAGTGTAATAACCGAAGGTTTTATTATATTAACGGGTTTAGTAATTGAGGCTGTCATAACTGCTTTTCCCGCCGCTGAGTTCCACGCTGACTTGGTTGGGCAAGCATAGCGCGATTTCTCCAGCTAGTTTGAGCCACCCTTGTTGCACGCAATATTGGCGTGGGCTGGGGTCGGAAGCGATGCGCGCTTGCAGATTTTTTATGGCGACTTGGGTAATACCTAACGGCCCTGGCACAGCAATGACTTGATCTCGGGATAAGGACACGTTGCTGAAAATCTTGCCACCACTGCGGATCACGACCTGGTTTGCCATGCCGCTTTGCCCCCAACCATTTTGCCACAGCATGATGGTGAGCCAGGCAGTGCCTAGCGCGCTTATTAATATCACTATCCAATCCCCTATTTTTAGGTGGGGAAGAAGATTAATTGCTAAGGACGAGTTCACGATGCCGCAATAAAACTTGCTGGGTGCTGAAGTGTTGTGCCAGTTTTTCAGCCAGATAAACGGAGCGATGTTGGCCGCCTGTGCATCCTATGGCGACGGTTAAATAACTGCGGTTGTCGGCAATAAAACAAGGCAGCCAGTTTTCAACAAAAGTGCGTATGTCGTGCAACATTTTTTGCGCGTTGGGAGTGTTCTCTAGCAGCTGAATGACTGCCTCATCGCGTCCAGTCAAAGGGCGCAACAGGGGATCGTAATGCGGATTAGGTAGACAACGCACATCAAACACCAAATCCGCGTCCAGCGGAATGCCGTGTTTGAATCCGAATGATTGAAAAAGCAAGGTAATGCGCGCGCGATCAAGACTTAAAAATTCTTTGATCCAGGCGCGCAGGGCATTAGGGTTGAGTTCGCTGGTGTCGATGTGATGACCGATGCTGCTGATCTCGGTTAATAATTCGCGCTCGCGCTGTACACATTCCAGCAACGTTAAATTGGCTAAATCCGGGTCAAATTCATTGTCCCCTTGTGGGGCGATGGATTGAGTATTGCTTAACGGATGCCGCCGCCGAGTTTCAGAAAAGCGTTTGACCAGTGTGTCGGTTTGTGCGGTCAGAAAAAATAGGCGTACCTCTATGCCTTGTTGTTCCAGTTGTTTGATGTAGTGTGGTAATTGTTGTACGCCACTGCCGCTGCGGATGTCGATGCTGACGGCGACGCGGGTATTGCCTGCTTGATGCAGATTGTCCATGAGGGAGGGCAATAATTCTGCGGGCAAATTGTCTACGCAATAATAATTGTTGTCTTCCAGCACTTTGAGGGCAACGCTTTTGCCGGAGCCGGAGAGGCCGCTGATCAGGAAAAGTCGCATGTTATAAATCTTGCATATGCTGCGCGTGGCGGCCTAAAAATTCCTGCATACTGTCGATGCCACGTTGCTGCAATACGAAGTTACGCGCCGCCGCTTCTACCAGTACCGCTAAGTTGCGACCCGCTACAACGGGAATGGTCACGGTGCTGATTTTGACATTGAGGATTTCCTGAAAGCTGGCGTTTAATGAGAGACGTTCCATTTGTGCTAATTCTGCAGGGGTGGGGCGATGTAAATGTACGATCAATTTTAAGCTTTTTTTGCGGCGCACGGCAGTTTCACCAAACATGGTGCGGATGTTGAGTACGCCGAGTCCGCGTACTTCGAGGAAATCGCGCAATAACTCGGGGCAACGGCCTTCCAATGTTTCCGGCGAGACGCGGTAAAGCTCGGTAATATCATCTGCTACCAGGCCGTTGCCGCGTGTGACCAGTTCCAGCCCCAACTCGCTTTTGCCAATGCCGCTGTCGCCAGTAACCAGAACGCCCACGCCCAGCACATCTAAAAATACGCCGTGGCGGGTGGTTGATTCAGCCAGTGCCTTGACCAGATAATGCCGCACCAGCCACATCAAATGTACGCTGGGTAAGGGTGAGCGAAACTTCGCTCACCCTTACCCAGCGTACATTTGATG
>JAKFXW010000243.1 GCA_021731185.1 Gallionellaceae bacterium | reverse complement strand
ATATCGCGAATAAATTTCCTCGTATAGGCGAATCAGAGGTTGCACAACGAACGATCAGACAAAATGGGACTCCCCCTACATCCTTCAAAATAGAATTTGCCTAAGCGGCTTAAATTATTTTTAGCACCTTGAAAAAAGAGTTTTTCAACAGAATACGGCCTAAGCGGACGGTGGCTGTCCATCTGATTACGTTGGCTACGAGGGTCTGCTTATCGAAAATTCAGACAGGTACTTTCGAAATAAATAAATCCGTCCCCTTTGTTTATCCCTTGGAATAAAAGGTGCTAAATGGCTTCGTTTATCAAACCTTCATAGAGCATGGGCAAGCTCGAAGAATGAATGGTGCAAGTGGATCGGCGAAGTTGTCGATGGCCGCCCATGCCGACTCTCCCAACTCAACATTCCTTCTGCGACATCAGCAGGTTTCAGATGCTCTGCCTTGCGTGAGGTGCGAGTCAAATATGCGTTGATGCCATCCGCAGCCTCTACAGCTGTGCCTGAGAGCAGGTAACCGACCATGAAACCCACCGCGTGGTTCTGTCCATACTTTCCGGAGCGAAATCTGTCCACGCCTTCCACCACATATTCGCGGCACAGATGCGTATCCGAACCAGCAACGCGTTTGCATTCGATGATCGCATGAGGGTCGTGTTCTTGTGTTCGCCAGAATACTTCCCACAACATCAGCGAAATGTCGGTTCTTCCATCTGGGATCATTACCGCGCTATTGGAACGTGATTCTGTGCCAGGCAGCACCACCAGCATTTTCCCCCACGGGAGCCTTCGCGACTTCAATTCGCTACGCATACCATCCCGCAAGCGCTCCGTCATCAGTACTTCACCCGCTTGCGCATTGACATCGGCGAAGCTGCTGGCATGTTTCCACCCAGCAAGCAGTGTGAGCAAAATAGCGGCTGTAACCTCTGGTGCCAACTCGATAAATTCTCTACCCATTGGTGCGGGGGCTTCATAAGGGATTTTCAAGCGTTGCCCCCTATGAAGCTCTCCGCAATCACGGCATCGGCATCTTCCAGTGCGGCAATACCCATCCAGTAGCGCCGCGCCGCTGGTTTGATAATTATGACCTCGTTGCGCCCGTGAATCCGCAGCTCCCGCTCACTGCTGAGCGCGGTAGCGAGCTTAACTTTTAGACGTTTGCCGATGCCCGCGAGAACGTCGTTTAGTTCACCCTCTGGCTTTACCATTTTCACTGTCGCTTCGCCAATTCCGTCTTCAAGAACGAAACGCACGACTCTGAGCGCAGAACTATTTGGTAAGTCGAAAATTTCGGCGCGCATGTGCCGTTTGTTGCGAGCGGAGAGCCAGCCTCCGATCTCATTCAAGAATATCTCCGCATATCGGGTAATATCCACGCGGGCATTCGCACTGGCTGCCGATTCCTCTCTTCCAGCTTGCCACTGCCAACTGGCGCGAAACAGGCCATCACGGACTACTACTCGATCAGTGGCATCGAGGTCGTACAGATCGAAAACTGCCTCGTCTAGATATCCCAAGTCTTCCGTCGTGGCATTTTGATGCTGTAGTTTCTTCTCAATCCGCAATAACTGCTTGCCAGCTTCCGACTTAACAGATAGAGCCAAGTCTGGGGTCGGCAGTAGTGCAACATCGTGCCGGAGCAAACGCCTCTTCCAGATACCAAATTCTGATGCTGCCATCAGAAAGAACCAAGAGGCAAGCGAGGAACTCAGTATCGTAGCGAGGAGATGTGCGGACTGACGTTGAGCAACCGGCATCGATGCGCCGAAGTACGCATTTGTGTAGACCAAATCACGATCTGCTACAGCGACGATAGCGCGAGGTCCGGCGCTCAGTGTTTCCTTGATGATGAGGATAGGGGCACGGTAAATGTCTCTTGACCTCGGCCACTGTGCCTTAGAAAGCTTAAACGGTGGCAGATCATCGGGTATCCGAAATGGTTTTATGCTATCGGCTTCTAGCAGCTCTAGTCCTTTTAATTGGCGAGCATCGCGAGTTTGGTTGGCTGGCAAGCCGCGAATCAGACCGACATTCAATTCGGTATTCAGCTTCGCAAACTGAGCACCCAAGGTAATATAAGACGATGTCAGCGAATCGAGCAAAGCGATATCGCGTCTGCGCCCTATTGCAGCGGCCTTCAATTTGAACGGCTTCGCTTCGATATCAAACATTGAAAGCTTGATGATGTCACTGGGTGACACTTCAAATGAGTGCGTTCTCGTACCGCTGGCCGTCCACGGAATTTGCACCACCGTCACTTGATCTGGGCGCTGTGATCGATGTCGCGCAAACAACACGACTGCTGGCATTGTCGCTGTGGCAAATAACCAGCCGCACAGGTTCGACAGATTGACCAGTGTGACAGGCGCAAGAGTTCGCATGACATGCTGCGCCGCCGCCATGCCTGTGCCACTCCGACTGAAGAACGGCATTGCGCTGAGAATCACGCCGAAGCGAGTCTTCTCATGTGAGAATTCGGCTGCCCGCAATACGAAATCGAGCCCTTCGCCACGCGGTTGTGCGGGAACACCAGCGGTGCGCATTTTGCGACGCGCTTCAGTTCCGATCAGCCCCTTGAAGCTCCATGGCGGATTGCCAACTATCAGATCGAATTGCTTCAAGCCCACTGTCGTCATCAGCACATCTTTTCCAGCGTCACTTTGCTCTACGATGTGGGCATCACCGATCAGCAATGTTTTGCCGATGAGAGGTCTAAACTTTAGCGAGTGCGGCGGCTGTGGGTCGGGGTCGAGTTCGAGTGCCGCGAGATAAAGACTGAATGCTGCAACTCGGATGGCGGCTTCGCTGATGTCAACGCCGTAGACTTGCTCATAGAGAGTCGAGCGAATCAGATCACGGGTTAGCGGTTGCCCTCCCGCGCGTAAATGCACCAAGCGTCGCAGCGCCTCCACCAGAAACACGCCGGAGCCGCAGGTCAAGTCTAGCACCGACTCCTTGCCTGTCAGTCCATCCATGACTTCATCAAGCACCAGCGACACTACGGACAAGCGCGTGTAATGCACCCCGTTCCTGACGGCCTCGTTCGATTTTCTTGCCCCATCATGAGGTGCGGCATGGGCGAATTGCTCATAAATCGAACTGATGAGTTCGACCGGAATCACGTCGAACTGATAGGGGAAGAAGCTTTGCTGCCCGCTCTCTGGGTTGACGGCCTCCAGAAAATCGGCAACGCGCGCAAGGTGCTTGGTTGCCGGTGTATTCTTGACGGATGAGGGCGGGAACATATCACCGTTGAAAGTCTCGCTGAGCCAACTAAAGAGCTGACTGGTTGCCGTGCGATCACGCAGGATAGGTGGTAGTGCGGCGAATCCGCATAGCCTCTTCAGGCGCGTGGTGCTGACAATTTCGCGGTCGATCAGGTACTGGGTGAAGATCACTCGCCCAATCAGAGCTTGCGCAGCGCCGTGAGCGAGATTAGCCTCAACGAGATCGCGCTCCAGAAAAGCCAAATCAGACAACAGCTTTTGATCAACGCTGGTTTTGCGGTCAATTGTTGTAATCTGCTCCCAAAACCGTCCAGTCTCAATCGACAGTCGTCCCGCCAGAGCATCCAGTTCGCGAAGAGAGACTTCAATGTTTTTAAAGGTACGGATATGATGCTTCTGGGCATCACCTTCTTCGATAGGTGTACCAAAACCGTTGTATAGGTCAATACGTTCTGGCGAGACAACCCACAGTAGAGGTGCAAAACCTTCGTTCCAGATTTCGCGGCGCCACTTGCTGACCTGCTCGTCGGTCGGAACGCTCTGCTCGAATTTAAAATAGATCGTGAATGCCGAAGGGCTGCGCCAGAGCGCATCCGGCGAAAAATTTCGACCATGGCGTAAACGTTGCGCGTCTTGCCCGAGATGCAAACCGACTGCTGGTTGACCGTCAGGATAATAGCCCGTGGCCGCCAGTACTTGTTGAAGCGTTGCTGCTGCTCTCACGCCCCGCACCTTGGAATGTCAATCTGAAACGCCAGGCCTGCCTGACGTGAAAGACAAGCGCAGGACGGTTTTTCGCCAATGGCGCGCGACCTTAACCAACACGGTCGTGTGCGTTTTAGATTGTGTGAATTAAATCGCTCAAACATCGAATATCTTTGTTGTTCACAATGCGGAAAGTGGGGAATTATCCGCTTTATAATATGCACGGGCAACACGTATAAGATGGGGAAAATGCGTAAATCAGGGACAGACCACGGTTTTTAGACGCCTCTGTCGTGTGGGTTTAGCTCCACCGGATTCGCTTGTATGATGCACAGCATATTGCACAGAATATTGGAGAAAAAACAAGCTATGCCGCACCTTATTCTGATTGCCGGACCGAATGGCGCCGGAAAATCCACTTCGGCACCTGGGATATTGCACGGCGCATTGGCCGTGTCGCAGTTCGTCAATGCCGATACGATTGCACTGGGGCTTGCTGCCTTTGCCCCGGAAAATGCAGCGATGCAAGCCGGGCGTGTGATGTTGGCGCGTTTGCGGCAGCTCGCCGAAGGCCGGGAAAACTTCGCCTTTGAAACGACGCTTGCCAGCAGAACCTTTGCGCCGTGGATTGCTGAATTAAAAGAATCCGGGTATCAGTTCCATCTGGTTTTTATGATGCTGCCCAGCCCCGACCTGGCGATTGAGCGGGTTGCGGAACGGGTGCGCATGGGTGGGCATGATGTTCCCACCGCAACAATCCGGCGTAGATATGATGCTGGCATTCGCAACTTTTTCAGATTGTATCAACCACTCGCGGATGGCTGGCGGGTGTACGATAACACCGACATTACGCCTCGCCTGATTGCCAACGGGAGCAGAGAAAAAGTAGAATGTGTCACAGATACGGCGGTATGGAACCGCTTAAAGGAATTCAACAATGAACGCTAAACGCACCAAACCAGACATTAACAAAGTTTTTGCCGATGGTCGCTTAATAGATGAAGCGATTCGCGAGGGCGTGCATCGCGCGTTGCAGGAGCATAAGCGCGCAGGCAATCCTATTGCAGTATGGCGGGATGGTAAGGTGGTCATGCTGAAACCAGAAGCGATCCCTGTTTGATTTAAAGCCACAACAGCGATGCTCTTGTGATGGTGTTGACACAGACTGGCAAGGCCAGACTGTAGAAATTAATAGGCACAACAGAATTTCTCTTGTGCAATGCGTTGTCACAGACTTGCGATGCAAGACTGTGGGGCTGTAGTAAAAACCGTACCACTTTCACGCTTTGCAGGTGTTCCTGTAGCTGGTTTGGACTGCTTTTGAGTGTGGCGAACACTGGTAAGGTATTGATAAATAAAGAGGCGATTAAAAATATTACCGCCTACGAACCAAGGGGTCGGGCGTTCGAATCGCTCCGGGCGCACCATCATTTTAACTGGTTGATTATGTTGTTAGTCGGCCAGTTTTTGTTTCTGGCCGAGCATATAAAACTAGGCACATTTTGGTTTATTGGCAATTTATAGCATAAACTGCCATACTATCACCAGCATTCCACATAAGGAGAGTTGTTATGTCTATGAATGTATCTCTGCCCCCCGAATTAGAGGCGCGTGTTCGCCAGCGCGTTGAATCTGGCATGTATGGTTCGGCAAGCGAAGTGATTCGTGAAGCTTTGCGATTGTTCGATGCATATGAGCAGGTTAAAACTGCGAAACTCGACAGCCTGCGCCAAGATATTGCCAAAGGTTTGAGCGATGCACAAAATGGTCGTGCAAAGGGAATTGATTTTGCTAGCCTGAAGCAACAAGGCCGACAGTTACTGAAAACTCACAAGGCTACTGCTTGAAGTCTCGTATTCGTTTTACCAATTCAGCGGAAGCTGATCTGCTAGAGCTATGGTTGACCATAGCAGAGGAAAATCTGATTGCAGCCGATGAGTCATTGGACTTGATTCAATTAGCTATTGCGGCATTAGGCAGACAGCCAGAGATGGGTAGGGTACGCCCAGAATTGGCGAATGGTTTGCGTAGCATTTCTACTCGTACACCTTACATCATTTTCTATGTACTAAATGTAGATGGCTTATTGGTTGTTCGGGTGTTGCACCATGCCAGAGATATTGACGCAGATTATTTTTTTTAAGGGATGTGCAACTGCACTTCCCAGTGCCCAGATTGATCTCTTCGGGCGCACCATCAAAACAATGGCTTACAGACTAAATACTGTGAGCCATTTTTATTTTTATCTGCCTAGGGGTAAACCAGAAAATTGCTAGGCGATAGAACTGGCTTCAATTTTCGCCTATCTTTGTTATTACGCTGCCCGAATGGAGACACTCGTTAAGGGCAGGAATCGACATTTGAGACATTGACTGAAATTGCCGCGATCGCCTGCTCATCGGCCTGAGCCGCCGTTGGCGTACATTGTGGCTCACACAGGAGGTTTGAGATATGGCTGCTAATACCGTTGTTCGTGCGCGTATAGACGAGCACATCAAAGAAGAGGCTACCGTTGTTCTGGCGGCGATGGGGCTGACTGTTTCGGATGCTTTCCGCATTATGCTGACTCGTATTGCGCGCGAAAAAGCACTGCCGTTCGAGCCGCTCATTCCCAACGAAAAAACCATCAAGGCAATGAGGCAGGCGCGTAGCGGCAAGGGGCTGAAGCGTGTAACACTTGAGCAGCTTGCGGACGAGTGGCATAAGGGATGAGGGAGATTTTCCAGCAATCACCGTTTAAGGCCGATTTCAAACGGTTAGCCGTTCTGGTCGATACAAGGCAGAAGATGTGCTGGGTATCATCGCCAAGCTGGCGAATGATGAGCCATTACCGGAACGATGCCGCTACCATGCGCTGACTGGCGAGTGGAAAGATTTCCGCGACTGTCACATCAAGCCCGACCTTGCCCCACAAGGGGACAATGTGCTGATCTACCAGAAGCCAGATAAGGATCGCTTGTTGCTGGCGCGACTTGGTTCTCATAGCGAACTTGGATTGTAGTGGGGACGAATCAAATGAAACGTAACTTGTTTAATGAACTGAAAGAGGGATTCACAGCACTCGAATTTGCACGCGAGGGCAAGATCACCTTGCGCCAGCATGGTGTAGAAAAGAAACCTGCGCTCACCATCACCCCGGAAGAGTTGCTCAGTCTGCGGGAGAAGTTGCACTTGTCGCGAACCGTATTCGCCAGGTACCTGCGCACTAATGAACGCACACTGGAAAACTGGGAGCAAGGCCGAGCCAGTCCGAATGCCCAAGCTGCGATTTTGATCCGTATGGTTGAACGTTACCCGGACACAGTCGAACGTCTGGCTGTTATTTGATTGCCGTTTGATAAGTACAAAAGCGATGCTCTTGTGCGAGGTCTTGTCACAGACTGGCGCGGACAGACTGTGGTGACTTAAGGGTTAACTACCTGACAAAACAGTGCAAAAGTAGGAACGATCGGCACTTTTACTGTTAATAAAAACAACGAGTTACAACAATCCCCTACGAACCAAGGGGTCAGGCATTACAACACCACCAGGCCGCACAGTTCGTTGGGTTACAAGCCGTCCGCACCAGAAGCTATCATCAACATGCCCATGCAAAATTTACACTCGGTGATGCACTGAAGTATGATGCAAATACTCTCTCAACAAGTGGTACTAAATTGGACGCAGTTCAAGTAACTTTCATTAAGCCTACTTTACTACCAGTTTATTATTAACTTTTTTTACTCCAGCTGCAGCACGCGCTATTTCTTTCGCCTTATCCATGCTTTGGTGAGAGTCAACTGATCCGGTTAGTGTCGTCACACCATGTATGGTGTCAACATGAATCTGTAGAACACTGAGCCCAGGCTCTGCCAGAATAGCTGTTTTAATTTTAGCGGTAATTGCCGCGTCATCAAAGGTATCGCCAGCCTTATCGCTTTGCTCGCCAAGCTTATGTGAAGCTCCATCCATTTTATCGCCGACATTCTCGGCCGCTTGATCTATTGACCTGCCCGCCTTTTCAGCAGGGCCTGGCTTATCACAAGCTGCAAGCCCAACAGCGAAAATAATCGAAACTCCTGCCAATAAAAACCTTTTTGAAATATTCATGATGGT
>JAKFXW010000248.1 GCA_021731185.1 Gallionellaceae bacterium | reverse complement strand
AAGTTTGCTGGAAGCAAGTAAGCTTGGGCAATCCGCCGGGGTGCGCACTAATCTGGACGTGCTGAATGCACAACAGCAATTGTATGCCACCCGACGTGATTTAGCGCAGGCGCAATACGCTTATTTGTATAGCTTGTTGCAATTAAATGCGGCGATTGGCGCGCTCACGGAAGAAGTGTTAACGAAGGTAAATTTAGCGTTGTATTAAGCCAAGCGCATTTTTAAACATCCATTATTTAGATTCCAGTAGTCCCTCCAAACATAGCTTTAAGTTGGTCTCCCAATCCCCTCCAGACAAATTAAAAACCTGCTGCAATTTTCCATTCGACAACACCGAATTAAGCGGCCTGGCGGCTGGTAAAGGATAGGCTGTGCTCGGAATGGAAATCAAGGCGGGTGCTGGCTGAACTGCTGCCAGCCGCATAATCGCTGCGGCAAAGCCATGCCAGGACACCTGTCCAGCCGCAGTCAGATGATATGTTCCGCTCACCTCTTCCATTTCTATGCGCTTTTTTGGCACGCTTGAAAGGTCGTGCGTTGCTGCTAATTGTGCGAGTACTTGCGCGCTGATTTCGGCAATGGAACGACACCAAGTAGGCGCGCCTATTTGATCGTTCACAATGCTCAACTTTTGCCGCTCCTGCGCCAGCCGCAACATGGTCAACAGAAAATTTTTGCCGCGTGCGCCATACACCCAACTTGTGCGAAAAATAAAGTGATTGACCCCTGTCGCGCGAATGGCCTGCTCACCAGCAAGTTTGGTTTTTCCATACACGTTGAGCGGGTTGGGCATGTCATCTTCTACATACGCGCCAGTTTTGTGCCCATCAAAAATATAATCGGTGGAGTAATGTAGCAGCAGCGCATTTAATTTTTTTGCTTCCTCCGCCAATATGCCCGGGGCGATACCGTTAATCGCCATAGCCAGTTCCGCCTCCGTCTCGGCTCGATCAACTGCGGTATATGCGGCAGCATTCACCACGATACTCGGTTGAACCTGTCGCAGTATTTGCCGAATCGCATCCGGTTGAGCGAGATTCAACTCACTCGAATCCAGCGCGATAATTTTGCCGAGCGGCATCAAAGTGCGTTGCAATTCCCAGCCTAGCTGCCCGCTTTTACCTAACAATAAAATTTTACGCATACTATTCCCAAATAAACTCGCTATAAAAATATGTCATAAACTACCCCGCCACGCGCAACAGCAAACCCTTCAAATACGCGCCCTCCGGGAAGCTTAGCAACACCGGATGATCGGCGGCGGCATGCAGTTTATATACAATCTGCGCCTCGACCCCCGCGTCCAAAGCAGCACCTGCCACAATTTTCTGGAACAAATCATCGCTGATTCCACCTGAACAGGAATAAGTAGCCAACATTCCGCCGGGATTTAATAATTTAAAACCCAGTAAATTAATATCTTTGTAACCGCGTGCCGCTTTTTCGGCGAAGGCAGCAGTAGGGGCAAATTTAGGTGGATCTAAAATTATCAAATCGAATTTTTTATTCTGATCACGTAGTTTGCGCAGTGCTTGAAATACATCTTCACATTGCCATTGAGCACGCTCAACATCTAGTGCATTAAGCGCGACATTGTGTTGCGCGAGCTGCAATGCCTCGGCGGAAGAATCAATGGACAGCACGGATTTTGCACCGCCACGCAGGGCGTACAGAGAAAATCCGCCGCTGTAACAAAAGCAATTCAGCACGTCTTTGTCGTGTGCCAGTTCACCTATCAGGGCGCGATTATCGCGCTGGTCGAGATAAAAACCAGTCTTCTGCCCATGTGCCACATCCACACCAAAATGTATGCCATGCTCGGTAAGCACAAGCGCGTCTGGCAAGGTGCCGAGCAACACACCATTGCGCTCAGGCAAGCCTTCCAACGTACGTGAATCTGAATCAGAACGTTCGTAAATGCAGGCGGGTCTGCACAGGTCTTGTAAAATATCAGCGCACACTTTGCGCCATTTTTCTGCCCCGGCACTGCCAATTTGTATCACCAGTACATCGTTATATTGATCGACTACCAGCCCGGGCAAACCATCCGCCTCGCCATGAATGAGTCGGATACCAGTGCTATGTTGCGCGATATTTAGCGCACGGCGGGCAGCCAGTGCCACACTGATTTTGTGGCGAAAAAAATCGGCATCCATGCGGTCACTTTCCTGCCATGACCACATACGTGCACTGATTTTAGATAGCGCGTTATACGCCGCATAGCCTAGAAACGTGCCTTGTGAGGCATGTACTGCGACGGTGTCACCATTTTGTGGTTGTCCGTTGACGCGTTCTATCGCGCCGGAAAATATCCAGGGATGGCGACGCAGCAATGATTTTTCTCGTCCGGCTTTGAGAATGCATAGCCCAAGGTTTGTTTTTTCTTTCAAGGTGATTTTTTTCCGAGTCCCACAAGGGGACAATGTACTTTTTTATGGGCGCGCGGATGCGCTGCGTCATACACTTTACTGAGCGCCTGGAAATCGAGATGGGTGTAAACCTGTGTCGTAGAAATACTAGCGTGACCGAGCATCTCCTGCACCGCACGTAAATCGCCGCTGGATTGCAAAACGTGCGAAGCAAAAGAGTGCCGTAATAAATGCGGGTGAACATTGCTAATGAGTCCTTGTTTGATGCCCCAGGCTTTTATTCGAACTTGCACCGAACGTGCGCCGATGCGGTTACCTGTGCGGCTGACAAACACTGCCACCTCATCGGCCTGTACGATGGGTGCGCGCAGCAGCAACCAGGTTTGCAATGCGCTGATCGCATGGCTGCCCAATGGCACGATGCGTGATTTTCTTCCTTTGCCTATCACCCGCACGGACGCATCAGAAAAATCCAGCGCGTCCAAATTCAGACCGATTAACTCTGCCAAACGCAAACCGGATGAGTAAAGTAACTCGTACATGGCTTTGTCACGCACCGCCAGAATTTCATCATTAGTCGGTATATCCACCATGCGTACTGCTTCGTCTGGCGACAACACGTGCGGCAATTGCCGCGCCGATTTGGGTGCGCGTATGCCTATGCAGGGGTTATCTGTGTAGTGATGATCGCGCATGAGATAAGTAAAAAAACTGCGCCATGCGGATAACAAACGCGCCAGACTTTTTCCACCCAAGCCACTGCTATGCAATTGCGCGATATAGCGCCGAATTTGAAAATTATTTAATGCGCTTAACGGGGTCATGCCAGCTAATTTAAATAAACGTCGTAAGTCACGGGCATAATTTTCAGTGGTTAAGGGTGAATATTGTCGCTCGTTGTTCATAAATGCCACAAAGCCTGACAGGAGAAACTCAGGCTGTGCAGGGTCATTAGGTTCGCTGGCGGGTGGCGGTGAGTCGCGCATGTCTAAAGGAACGGATGGATAGCACTGCTCGTGATTTCCGCGATGCGATCTAAAAACTGTGTGCCCATATCCGGATAAAAACGCTGCTCATCTTCGCTGGCAAGAACAAGCAAGCCTATTGATGAATTTTCCACGCGCAACGGTAGCAGGGCAAAGGAGCGCAATTGCGGCGCAATTTCTCCAAACCAAAGTTGCGTATCATGCAGGGCACGGTGTGTGCAAATGGATTTTAATTGTTTATCAACAAAGGTAATAATTTCATTGTCCCCTTGTGGGGCCATGTTGGGCGAGTGCGTTTTCCACAGGTGCAGCACTGCATGGGGCACGGCAAAAGTTTCCTTCAAATTGCGCGTGATGATATGCGCCATATCTTCAGCACTTCCAGTATCAAGAAAATTATTGGGCGCGTATAACGAGCACGCAAATTGATGGACTTTTTGTTGCAGCAGTTCATTGTATTGCGCAAATTCCACCATCTCATGCAGCTTTCTTTCCAGCAGCTTGTTCTTTTCGCGCAAGGTTAAAAGTTGCCGCTCGTTTAGTGAAATAGTACGCCCGCCATAAGGATGTGGTATGGTCACTGCCGACATCATCTCGGCATGTTCTTCAAAAAATTTCGGATTATTTTTTAAATATTCTGCAACGTCTATAGATTTCATTGAGCTGCTCTCCTGATTATTTTTATAAGTGTATTTCGCCTTCAAACACCGTGATAGCCGGCCCAGTCATCATAACGCCCTCGCCCTGCCAGACAATATCCAAACCGCCGCCCCGGGTTTCCACGTGTACTTTATTATCCAACAAGCCGCGCTGAATTCCCGTCACCACCGCCGCACATGCGCCCGTACCGCAAGATAGGGTTTCACCTGCCCCGCGTTCATACACACGCAGCTTGATGTGGCTGCGATCCACAATTTGCATGAAGCCTGCATTCACCCGATTCGGAAATCGTGGATGGTTTTCTATCAGCGCGCCTTGTGTGACGACGGGCGCATCGTTGATATTTTCTATCACTTGTACCGCGTGCGGATTACCCATAGATACCGCAGAAATCTGCACTGTGTCATCGCCCACTTGCAATGATTGAATGATGTCATCGCTATCGCTGATAAAGGGAATCTGCGCCGCCGTAAAAATAGGCGCACCCATGTTGACCGTGACGCGACCATTATCTTCCAGGCGTGGGGTAATCAAACCGCCCTTGGTTTCCACCACAATCTCGCGCTTAGTCGTCAAACCCTGCTCATGTGCAAAGCGCACAAAGCAACGTGCGCCATTGCCGCATTGCTCCACCTCGCCTCCATCCGCGTTAAAAATGCGGTAACAAAAATCAGCCTTGGGATTTTTTGCTGGCTCGACCAATAATATTTGATCACAGCCCACTCCGATACGTCGATTTGCTAAAAATCGCAATTGCTCGGGCGCAAGTTTTATATCCTGACGCACGCCATCCAGCACAATGAAGTCGTTGCTTGTGCCGTGCATTTTGGTAAAGCGTAATATCATTTTTTTAGTTCCAAATAACGAAAGCAATGGCTGGTGTGATCATTTACCATGCCCACCGCCTGCATATAGGCATAGCAAATGGTAGAGCCAACAAATTTAAACCCACGCTTTTGCAATGCTTTACTCATCGCATCCGACTCGGCAGTTTTTGATGGAATATCGGTATGCTGACTCCACGTATTCTGCAGCGTCCCACAAGGGGACAATGTCTTGCCCTGCACAAAACTCCAAATAAATTTATCAAAACTGCCGAATTCTTTTTGCACAGCCAGAAACTTTTGCGCGTTAAGAATGGCTGATTGTATCTTCAACCGATTACGTACAATGCCCGCATTTTGCATCAAGGATGCAATTTTACCTGCATCATAGCTAGCTACGCGAGCCACTTCAAAGTTATCAAAAGCCGCGCGATATGCGTCGCGCTTTTTCAATATGGTGATCCAACTTAAACCCGCCTGCGCGCCTTCTAAAATTAAAAATTCAAATAACAAGCGATCATCATGCACCGGCACGCCCCATTCCCTATCGTGATAAGCCTGATACAGCGCGGCCCCACAAGGGGACAATGTGTCGCCTGCCCAAACGCAACGAATGTTAGACATTGCTTGATATTTTTGGCGCACATAAAGTTGAAAAATCGCGCCACATACAACGATCCATCACCACTGTGATTCCGGCTGCCTGTGCGCGCAAGGCCGCCTCCTCATGAATGATGCCATCTTGTAACCATAAATTTTTAATACCCAAATTAATGCAACTATCAACAATGGCCGGAACGTGTTCGGCTGCGCGAAACACATCCACCAAATCTACTTTACCAACACTACCTTCAAGGTAAAGGCTTTCAAGGTCAGCATAGGCCTTTTCACCCAACACCATCTGCACCAAAGGTAGGCAATTCTCTAAGCTCTGGCGAGCTTGAGAAGTTGACACCACCAATGGTCGCACCGGAATAATTTTATAGCCGTGGCTTTGCAGTGCTTGCGCGACCCGATAACTGGGGCGTGCCTCGTTTGGCGACAACCCTACCACCGCAATGGTGTGAATGTCGCGCAAAATTTTGCAAATCTCGGTAGGGGTTGGATTATGAAAGCTCATGGGTGAAACGATAACATTTTTTGCAGGGTGTGTTGCGGGGGTTCTGATACTCCATATGAACATAACTTTAGGGTTGGGTCTATAATGTAAATATGTGCATTATTATTAACATCTGCAGAAAAGCAAAAATGGTTCAGATGCCCAATGATAGAAATAGCTTCAACTGAAATTAAGTATGCACGCCCGCCAATTACTGAGGCAGTAATTGGTATTACATTTTCATCTCCAATGGATTCAAAAAAATTGGTTCGCGTTAACAAAGCACTTCAAAAGTATTATCCGCATAAACAAGATGTGTATTCTGTTGAATTCAACATGATAGATGTGGTAGAGAACAAGACAAACCCTGAAAAAACATTGGGCCATCGACTCTCAACCGATGATCAAACTCAACTTGTTGTGCTTTGGCCAAACTCCATTACCCTATCTCAACTCGCCCCATATCAAGGCTGGGGGAACTTTATCGAGCGATTTGAAAGAGATTGGAGTGCTTTAAAAAAAATATTGGGTTTTCAGCAAATCAGCCGAATCGGTGTTCGATATATCAATCGCATTGACATTCCTGCCAAGGCACCTGTTACCGAACATGAGCAATTTTTAAATATTTACCCTAAAATGCCTGATATATTGAATCCATTGGAGGCATATGCCATGCAGGCTTCGGTTACTTTAAAAGATATTAATTGCCAACTAACAATTAATACGGCAAGGGTACCATCGCCTCTTCTGGAACATGTTTCGTTCGTTATTGATACCGATATTTTTTCAGATAAAAATCCGCCTCAGAGCGATTCTGATCTTATTAAATTATTGAATAATATTCGCACGACAAAGAATCAGGTTTTTGAGGCCTGCATAAGTCAACCTGCCAGGAGTTTATTTCAATGAGCAACGATATGATCCCATATAGCAATGCCAACTCATGGCTGCATGATGTTCTTAAACCGCATCGGGAGAATCAATCAACTTCTCGTTCCTACGCTGTCCAGAATAAACAAATTCAACTTTTAAATTCATTTTCTGATGTTAGTTCGGCTGCAGTGAGCGAACTTACCAGGCAGACCTCTAAAAACATTACCAAGTTGACGATTCCACCCTCTCCAGCCTCTCCAGATTCCTTTACATTTGTTCCAAGCAAAAAATCCATAGAAGAAAAACTCTTTGATGCAACCGCATCAGTAAAGATACTTGCCTCAAAAGTAGCCATGCATTTGGATCGAGATCGTCGTAATAAATTATTTAGCCAAATAGATTCGCTGCACGATATTGCAGAATGGGACGAGGAAGATATGCCAATAAAAGATTCTTCCTTCGATACCTTCCTCAAGGCAGTTTTGCTAATTTCTCCAAAACAACATCCCGGCTTAGGACTGAGTCATAAAGGCAACCTAATTGCCACATGGGGAAACAACCAAGATCGTTTAATTACAGAATTTCTACCAAAGGGGCTTGTTCGTTTTGTGCTTTCACGGATTATTGATGGTGAAATTGAACGCGCAACAGGAGAAACAAACATTTCAAGGCTGTATGAGTGCCTAGCTCCTTATCAACCTAATCATTGGTTTTGCCCATGAGTAAAATTAGGCGGGGAATGTCCATTCCCGATTCCAACCATGTAATGCGCCATGTCTTTTGGAATAAGCTCCATAAGGATGAAAATAACAAAGTATTGGGCATTCTTCCTCAGGCCTTTGCACTCAGAGATATTGATGAGGGTTCATTATCCGTTAATTGGGTTGAGCATTATGAAGGCAGCTTCAATGAACAAATTGAAAAAACAGTTCAAGATATACGCATAGCGGTGAAGGTTAGACCCAAAAGTGCTTTTGGTGTTAGTACCGTTATTGCCGTTAAGGAGGCGTGTAAAAACACCACCAAAGCAATTAGAGTTGTATATTGGCCCAATTTAAATAACCCTTCGCATACTTTGATTCAACATCTTCCTGCAGAAGACTTGGCTCTCCTTGATGCTTTATCCAAAGAAGCATTCACCGAATTAATTCACAATTCAGACATACCTGCATAAAAAGTTTGAGATAATAGTAGCGTTAACAACGCTCCTCTAACCCCTTCCCTTGCAGCCCTGTGGTTTTCCTTGAGTTTTTCTGGCACGCCTTTTCTGATACAGTGCCTGCACATAAGAATCTCCAAATTATTCTCCATGACCAGCGCCCAGCTTTACCCT
>JAKFXW010000135.1 GCA_021731185.1 Gallionellaceae bacterium | reverse complement strand
GTTCCAGAGCGCACCAAGGCTAAGTTGAAAGCCGCAATGGCTGAGCACATGCTGATATTGGAGAAATCACCCGAGCGTGTTAAAAAAATATTATGAACTTGCTCAAAGTACATGATCTGAAGGTTGCCTACGGCGGCATCCAGGCAGTTAAAGGCATTTCATTCAACATCGCGCCCGGCGAGCTGGTCGCACTGATCGGCAGCAATGGTGCGGGCAAAACCACCACGCTTAAAGCATTGGCCGGATTGCTACCGCTGGGTGCGGGTACGGTGCATTACTGTAATCGGCCGATACAAAATCTTGCCGCGCATGTGCGTGTACAGGACGGCTTGGTGTTAGTGCCGGAAGGGCGGGGTATTTTTGCGCGCATGGATGTGGCGGAAAATTTATTGATGGGCGCATATTGTCGCAACGACAAAGCTGCTATCGCGCAGGACGTGGAGCGGGTTTACACTTTGTTTCCGCGCCTCGCCGAACGTCGCACTCAACTGGCAGGCGGTTTGTCCGGTGGTGAACAGCAGATGGTGGCGATGGGTCGTGCGATGATGAGTCGCCCTAAATTACTGATGCTGGATGAACCGAGCATGGGTTTGGCTCCTATTTTTGTAACAAAAATATTCGACATCATTCGCGAGATTTCTGCACAGGGTGTTGCTATTTTGTTGGTGGAGCAGAATGCCAAGCTCGCGCTGCAAGTGGCACAACGTGGCTATGTGTTGGAGAGTGGCTTAATTACTTTAGCGGATAGCGCAGCAAATCTGTTGCATAACGATGCAGTGCAGCGGGCATATTTAGGTGGCTAACGCGCACGACAAATGGGGAACGCCCATCATGATTACCAGCACACCTCTGCCTTACACCGCTGACGCTATCACATACTTTGCCGCGATCCGCGATCTGCCATGGGCTATATGGCTGGATAGCGGCGGGCGCGGTCGCTACGATATTTTATGCGCGCAGCCGGTCGTTACTTTGGTGACGCATGGCGCAAGCACTGAAATAACTGATGCTAGCGGAATGCATATTTCAAATGCTGATCCATTTGATTTGCTCAGGCAATATCTCGGCGTCCCACAAGGGGACAATGAAAAAATAACTGCCGCACAGAATTCAGCCAACACGGAAGCCATACCCTTTGCTGGCGGTGCGCTTGGTTATTGGGGTTACGATCTGGCTCGGCGCTATGTTGCGTTACCTTCTAAAGCGCGGGATGCCCCAGCGCAAGATGATAGCTATCTGCCCGATATGGCGATCGGCATTTACGATTGGGCGATCATATTGGATCATCATCAACATACCACACAGCTGGTTTCACAACATCGACATCCCGACACGGCGCAACACTTGCTGCAGATTATTGAGCGTCTGCGAAATAATAAATCAACACCTTCAGCAGCGTTCAAAGTGCAGGGTCGTATCGACTCTAATTTCAGCCACGCCACCTACAAATCAGCATTCAACGTCGCCCAACAATATTTGCACGATGGCGATTGTTATCAAGTGAATCTGGCGCAGCGCTATGTGGCCGCCGCCTCGGGTGACGCGCTGGAAGCCTATCTTGCGTTACGTCAACTCAGCCCAGCACCGTATAGCGCCTTCATGAATTTCCCGCAGTTACAAATTCTGTGTACCTCGCCAGAATGTTTTTTAAAAGTACATAACGGCCTGGTGGAAACAAAACCAATAAAGGGAACGCGCCCACGCAATAACAACCTGCAACAAGACGAACACATGGCAAAAGAGTTGCAGCAGAGTGAAAAAGATCGCGCCGAAAATTTAATGATCGTAGATTTATTACGGAATGATCTGGGAAAATGTTGCGTGCCAGGTTCAGTGCAGGTGCCAAAATTATTCGAAATAGAAAGTTACGCGCAGGTGCATCATCTGGTGAGTACGGTCACTGGAAAGCTTGCGCCGAATCAGGATGCGATTTCATTACTGAAAAATTGTTTCCCCGGCGGTTCGATTACTGGTGCGCCCAAACAACGCGCCATGCAAATCATCGAGCAGATCGAACCCAATCGGCGCGGCATCTATTGCGGGACAATCGGCTACATAGGGTATGACGGCAATATGCAAACCAACATTGTCATCCGCACGCTGATTTACGCGCATGGAAAAATTCGTTATTGGGCAGGTGGGGGAATTGTGGCAGATTCAAAAGTGGGTGCTGAGTATCAAGAGACGTTAGACAAAACATCGGCCATGCTGAAACTGTTGCAGCACTTTGGCGCAACACCTTAAGTTGTCCTTGATTATTTTAATTTAGGGCATTTCTAAAAATTCAAATTACTAAGCCAGACAAGGCGCGAATAAAAAATTATGACGACGCATATGTTTGATATGTTAGGAGTAATTTTTTATGAGCAACACAGTATGGCGACGGAAGTTGGATTTTTAGAAGCGCCCTTTACTGGGTAGGCGTACCCTTAGAACGGGTAATACGCACCACCTCTGGAATTTTACGCAAGTTGCGCATGACATTCGCCAAATGCTGGCGACTACTAACTTGTAAAGTGAAGTGCAGCGTGGTGTAGTCAACATCTTTTGTAAAATGTACATTTTCAATATTGGATTCCGCCTCTGCAATGGCCGCCGCTGCCTTGGCTAGCACGCCGCGTTGATTAATGACAATCAACTTGATACTCACCTCAAATGCTTTATTGATGTGCTTGTCCCATGCTACATCCAGCCACTCATCCGTGCCGCTGCGCCCACGGCTTAACGTTGGACAATCGTGTGTATGCACGATCAAGCCATGTCCTTTTTTAATAATGCCTATAATGGGATCACCGGGAATGGGGCGGCAGCATTTGGCAAATTGCACGGCCAACCCTTCCGTGCCGATAATTGTAACCACGCCATGTAACGGCACATGCTCAGGCGAGCCAGGATCACCCAAACGAGCCAACTGCCGCGCTACTACCATATTCAAGCGGCGACCTAGCGCAATGTCGGCCAGTACTTCGGTGCGTGATTTGACTCCACTGTCTTTAAGAAATTTTTCCCAGTGCGTAGCATCAATATCTTGCGGTTTAATGCCCAGCGATGCAAATGCCTGATTTAACAACCGCTCCCCCAGCATTACCGATTCTTCAAGGTGCAGGGTTTTCAACGAATGTCGAATGGTATTGCGCGCCTTACTGGTCACAACATAACTCAACCATGCCGGATTGGGATGAGCATGGGGCGCAGTAATAATTTCTACACGATCCCCGTTTATTAATTCGGTGCGTAACGGGGCAAGTTCAAAATTTATTTTAACGGCCACGCAGCGATTGCCAATATCCGTGTGGACACTATAAGCAAAATCAACTGCTGTAGAGCCGCGCGGCAAGGCGAGAATTTTTCCGGTCGGGGTGAACACATAAACTTCATCCGGAAAAAGATCGACCTTGAGGTGCTCCAGAAATTCGACCGAGTCAGTGCTTTGACTCAAACTTTCCAGCAGGCTCTGCAACCACTGATGCGTTTGCTTATGCAATTCATTAAAAGAAGAATCCTGCGATTTATATAACCAGTGTGAAGCCACGCCAGCTTCGGCCACCTTGTGCATTTCATGCGTGCGAATTTGTACTTCGACCGGCACACCAAAAGGACCAAATAAAATGGTGTGCAAAGATTGATAACCGTTGGCTTTGGGGATCGCGATGTAGTCCTTAAATTTACCTGGAATGGGTTTGTACAGGCCATGCAGCAAGCCCAGCACCAAATAACAGGTTGGCGCTTCGTCCACCAAAACACGAAATCCATAAATATCCTGCACCTCAGAAAATGGCATGGATTTCGCCTGCATCTTTAGATAAATTCCATATAGATGCTTCTCTCGACCTTGAATTTTGGCGGCAATTTTATGCTCATCCAGACACTTTTGAATCGCTTCTTGAATTGTGCCTATCACTTCGCGACGATTGCCGCGCGCAGCTTTCAACGCCTTATGCAAAACAGAATAACGGTTGGGATATAAATTTTTGAAGCCGAGGTCTCCCAGTTCCTGATAAATATCGTGCAGCCCCAGCCGATTCGCGATAGGTGCATAAATATCCAAAGTCTCGCGCGCAATGCGCTCACTTTTCTCACGCGACATGGATTCTAGTGTCCGCATATTATGCAAACGATCCGCCAGTTTAATTAAAACTACACGCACATCACGCGCCATCGCCAGCAACATTTTGCGGAAATTTTCAGCCTGTGCATCCTCCGTCGTTTGAAACTCCATCCGCGCCAGCTTGCTCAAACCATCCACCAAAATAGCAACGGGCTTGCCAAATTTCTCGGCCACTTCTTCGGTGCTCACACTGGTATCTTCTACTACGTCATGTAGCAGCGCAGCCATAATTGCCTGCGCGTCAAGATGCAGCGGCGTGAGTATCCGCGCAACGGCTATGGGGTGGGAGATATAGGCTTCGCCAGACTTGCGCAGCTGACCTTCGTGTGCTGCTGCGCTAAATTCGAGTGCGCGCTGGATATTTTTTACATCGCGGGGAGGCAGGTAAGTAGAAACTTCCTGAAGGAGCGTTTTGGCATCTGGCATGCTTAAACCTACTGTGTTATTAAACTGCCCAAGGGCAAACTGGAGAGGTGAATTTTTACAGTGCTAAATTTTGGCTCGGAATGCGGGACCATATGACAACAGACATTGCATCAACCACACTTCCGTATAAAATTTTCCCTACGCTGCGTCCCTCTGAGCGATTTCTAAACACATTGTCCCCTTGTGGGACAGCGAAATTCATCAGCGGTGTTGCTTCAAAAAATCAAGCATTAAACAACCAAATCACGCTGCAGAATTTCCAAGCCAACTTTCCCCTCGCTGATTTCACGCAAGGCTATAACGGTCGGTTTATCTTTATTTTCTTCAACCAGATAGCTCGCGCCATTGGTTAATTGACGCGCGCGATACGCGGCCACCAACGTCAATTCAAAACGGTTAGGAATACGGGCCAAACAATCATCAATCGTAATACGAGCCATGCGGTCACCTCATTTATTTTTGCAACTGGTTAATTAAATTTTGATACTTGGACATTTGCCTGGCACGTCGCGATGATTCAGCGACGATAATAGCCTGTAGCTGCCTTAATGCATCATCCAACACGTCGTTGATAATAACATAATCAAACTCAACCACATGCGCGATGTCAGCTTGCGCGGCTTGCAGCCGCTTGGCTATGACTTCAACACTGTCCTGCGCCCTGCCTTGCAAACGATATTTCAAAGCTTCCAGAGAGGGGGGTAGAATGAATATTCCAATGCTGGCAGGAAACTTTCGCCGCACTTGTTGCGCGCCCTGCCAGTCTATCTCCAACAAAATATCGCGCCCACTGGCAATTTCTGAGGCGATCCACGATTGCGATGTACCATACAGATTGCCATATACCTCAGCACTCTCAATAAAATCGCCATGCTGCGCCATCGATAAAAAGGTTTCACGACTGACAAAATGATAATCCCGTCCTTCCACTTCTCTAGACCGAGGTGGCCGTGAAGTATAAGAAACCGACACCTTGATAGGCTGATTGCTGGCCAGCAACGCTTTCACCAAACTGGTTTTACCCGCCCCGGAAGGCGCACAGACGATAAATATATTTCCTTGCATGACTTCCTCTACTCTATGTTGAATCTGAATCTATATTAGACTCATAACTAGATAATTAAATAGCGTATTCTTTAATGCACCTTTTAGTTTGGTACACGCCTTGGTACACAGTTTTTCAGAGTGTGCAGTGTTCGCGCTTAGATACCAATTTTTAGGCCAAACTCGTTTCAGGCATTTTTGCTGATTGCGCTAAATTTAGCCCCTCACACGCATTATATTGCACTTTATATCTGACTGCTCAGTCACGGCGCTTGCAACAAACCCGCAAGCCCTACGCCTTCGCTATCTCGCTGGCATCGGACAGAGCGCAGAAGGCGATGAACCTGCCCTCTGCTTATAGCTCCGTTCCAAGTGTGTCCGCTCCGTTACCGCATCCGCTTCACGCCGTCGCACTTCATGGCTGCGTAAAAGGCTGCTACGCCATCAAGCGCTTGCCGTTCGCAGACTGCTGGTGCAAGGGTAGCCTGAACGTGCAGCACCCCCTCGCAGTGCCGTTAAAGCATTGTCGGCTGCGCCGATTATATGTGTGGCGGCATCCCAACATAACGGCGTCTTATGCAAAGCGTGCGCGCCGGTAAAAGCTCCCGCCCTTCGGGTTCGCATAAGAGACCTTTATGTCTTGCGCTCTGCGAGTAAATCCCGCCACACAAGTCAAGGTCAACGTCCATCTCCTTCGTCGAGGGGCAGAAAAACGGGGCTGGTGAATCGCCGCCCCTTCGCCTTTTGCTGCTTGGTCGGCTGTGCCGGTTTATGTTGTCTGTTTATCTATTGTCACTTCGCGGTTTTGTTTTCTGTCCCCGCCCACCCAGGCATCCGCGTGGGCAGAAAAAACATGCCCACCATTGGCTGCCCCAGTGCGTCGCTATGTATAACGATAAATTGATAGCTCCCTATCATATTTCTCCGTGTCTGGGTCTGGCATTGAGTTAATTTCATTGATAGTTGCAATATATTCGGGTGGTAGTCCATGTTCACGAGCGCCACGAATCACATGCTCCTTGTACCAATCGTAGGGCTTTAATGATGGATCAATGTTTGTTGCGTAATAAGTTACAGCATCGAGTGTTTCGCCATTCTGCGCGATAACTGACACGCTCTTTTCTTCGTATCCTTTTCTTAATCCTTCTTTTATGTCCAATTCCGGCTTCTCCGATGCTGATATCTGGAAAACTACACCATACACAACATCCTCAGTGTTGTTCGTATATTCCGCATCGCATTTCGCAGAGCCGTCTTTACTTTTCTTGTGAAACTTCAATTTGTGTTTGTGAAGCTGCGCGATAGTAACGGCACGCGCCGAAGGAACTCTGTCTGTGAGTCTTGGGGTTGACATGTTGGATCCATATGAAAAGTAGAGCATCGTGTCCATTTTTTACGCTAACCGTTCAAATTTGAGAAGCACGCCGTTTTTGGCTCGTCTCTCTCGAACATAGGATAGACCAGATAAGCAACGCAATGCTACGGATATAGACCCTGTGCGTTGTATCGGTTGGTCAAAGAATGTTCGCTCCACGGAAAAATCCGATCAGTGTGAGGTAAGCCGAACGCACGATGACGCGATCCATTTCGGAGTGAGCGGATTTTTCACCGTGAAACAGATTGCACCGGACACGATAGATGGCCGCCAGTGTGTGCGGCCAATCGAGCGGAACCGGCTCGCCGGCATCTCGGTGCGATTGCCAGCACTTGGGTTCATAGTCTGTCAGCCTGCATGCAAGGTAATGTTCCACTATAGCTGCGCGACTACCATCTGCAGGAGCATGATGCCCACCACGGCGAATTTTTTGTGCTTTGAATATAGGCCAGAAAGTGTGAAACTCAGTTGCGGACACTCGAAACGCTGGAGAATGATCGAGTAATTTTTTAAATTTAGCAGCAAGATCATCGGAGCGTTGAAGTGCTTTGATATATTCAGTTTCACCATCCTTGCCTGTCACACAGGCCGCCCAGCCATTTACAGCGATCCATCCAAAGATAAACGCTTCAAAGCACTCATCCTCATTGTCCTTTGCAGCATACGCCCGCTCAAACCATCCACGGACAAGCCGCTGGCTCTCCAGGTTCAACATGTCAAACCGGTTGAGCTGAATTCGAGGAGCTGGGCCAGTTGACTGACGATAGGGACAATTACTGCTCATGTAGGTTTCGGTGGTTGTGGAGTTACTTCGAGTTTTTTGTAATGCGCGTAAGTCGTAATGTAGAGGGTGTCAATAAGGCATATCTGATCATTGTGTTCCATTGATTATGTTGAGCACCCTTTGCGCCTTGGCATGCCCTTGCTCGGCGGCTTTCTGATACCAAGACACCGCCTGTTTTGCATCGCGGGTTACCCCTTCGCCGTTGGCATACATCACCCCGAGATTGTATTGCGCACCGGCAAGCCCTTGCTCGGCGGCTTTCCGCCACCAATACACCGCCTGTTTTGCATCGCGGGTTACCCCTTCGCCATCGGCATACCGATATCCGAGATTGTATTGCGCCTTGGCATGCCCTTGCTCGGCGGCTTTCTGATACCAGTACACCGCCTGTTTCGCATCGCGGGTTACCCCTTCGCCCTCGGCATACTGATTCCCTAGGTTGTATTGCGCACTGGCACGCCCTTGCTCGGCGGCTTTCCGCCACCAATACACCGCCTGTTTTGCATCGCGGGT
>JAKFXW010000170.1 GCA_021731185.1 Gallionellaceae bacterium | reverse complement strand
GTATAGAAAATACTGGCGGGCCAGCGCGCTATTGGCAAGTCAGTGGGCACGCAACGCACATCGGTTTTATTTCACCGCATTCACAAAATTTTTGTAGCAATTGCAACCGGATGCGCGTAACCGCACGCGGTGAACTCTTTCCCTGTTTAGGCAATGAAAGCATGGTTGATTTGTTGCCCGCCCTGCGTAACCATAACGACGCAGCGTTGCACCAGTTGATATTACAAGCCACTGCAAAAAAACCGCTGGCGCACGAATTCGATATTCAACAAAACAAGCCGCGCATTATTCGTTTTATGTCGCGTACTGGTGGGTAATTAACCGAATGAGCAGTCCTGCAATTACCACCGTCATCTTAGCCGGCGGTGCGGCCACTCGAATGGGTGGCGACAAGGGTCTGCAACTATTGCATGGCCGCGCGCTCATAGATTGGGTTTTAGATAACATGCGCCGCCACAGCGCAGAAATATTATTGAGCATCAACACCGATAATAGGAATTATTTACGTGCAGGTTGCCACGTGATACGCGACATAGCGCCCAGCAATGTTGGCCCGCTGGCTGGCCTGCAATCCGCATTGCATCATGCGCGCCACGAGTGGCTGGCGAGCATGCCGTGCGACACACCTTTTTTGCCGGATGATTTACTGCCCCGATTATTCGCCTCTCTACAAAATAATCATGCTGAAGTTGCGGTGGCAGTGGAAGGTGGACAGCAGCATCCGACTATCGCGCTGTATAAAAAAAGTGTATCGCCTAAACTGGATATTTTTCTAAACTCGGGTCAACGCAAAGTGGGGGGGTGGGTTAATTCACTGCGCGTGACCGAAGTGCTGTTCGACGATGCTCATGCGTTTCTTAATATCAATTCCATGCAAGATTTGCTGCAAGCCAACCAAAACCCCAACCCGTCCTTGCTCAAACCATGACCTCTAAAATTCGCATCGGTTTTGTTTCCATTAGCGATCGCGCCAGCAGCGGGGTCTATCAGGACGCAGGTTTACCCGCATTGGAAGAATGGTTCACGCGAGCACTGCTCAGTCCGTGGCAATCCATTACAAGATTAATCCCCGACGAACAGGCGCTGATTGAAGCGACATTGATTGAATTGTCCGATCATGAACATTGCTGCTTGATTTTAACCACTGGCGGTACGGGACCGGCTCCACGAGATGTCACACCGGAAGCGACGCTGGCGGTGGCGCATAAAGTATTGCCCGGCTTTGGCGAACAAATGCGCGCAGTAAGTTTGAAATATGTGCCGACCGCTATTTTGTCGCGCCAAATGGGCGTAATACGCGGACAATCGTTAATTATCAACCTGCCTGGACAGCCCAAAGCTATCAAAGAAACACTGGACGGTATATTTGCGGCTGTGCCTTATTGCATTGATCTCATCGGCGGCCCTTACATTGAAGCGAATCCTGAAGTATTGACCGCCTTCCGCCCAAAATCAGCACAACACAATCCCAAATGAAAAAAATAGCAATACCTGTTATATTGCACCTAATATTGTACTTATCTAACTACACAGGTACACAGGCATCTTCACAAAATGGGCTTTTTTAGTTAGGATATGACAAGTGTCGGCAATAAACTCTAGGCAAACAAATTCCAAGCAAATAAATTTCGGCCAGGCTCTGTTACAAAACATTCACTAAAATCCGAGCATTCCCAGATTTGGATTTGAATAATTCAGGTTTTAGTATTTTTCCCATAATTTAGCGAGACAACTATGAGTACAAATATTCGTCATATAACTGATACAACTTTTACCGCTGAAGTGCTGCAAGCACCGCTACCCGTGCTGGTTGACTATTGGGCAGAATGGTGTGGCCCGTGCCGTAGCATCGCACCTATTCTGGAAGAAATCGCTAAGGAATATGAAGGCAGGCTGACCATAGCCAAGCTGAATATAGATGATAATCAGCAAACCCCGCAAAAATACGGGATACGTGGCATTCCCACGCTGATGTTGTTCAAAAATGGCAACACCGAGGCAACCAAAGTCGGCGCACTATCCAAATCACAGCTAACCGCCTTTATTGACAGTCACATTTGAAGCGTTTAATCTCACGCCTGTAACTGTCCTGATTTACTCCTTCCCCAAAAAATAATTTCCACTACATAATAAACCCAGTCAATTTTTAATAAGAAAATATCCAAGGCCAAATTTCAAAAACAAGACCCTACCTGAGCAAGTTTTCGTGTTAACCGTAGTCCCTCCCCTTCCGTCATTTTCATAACTTCAAACTCCCACCTCCTTATGCACTTATCTGACCTTAAAACCAAACACATCACAGAGCTCGTAGACATCGCGATCACCAACCAGATCGACAATGCCAACCGAATGCGTAAACAAGATCTGATTTTTGCGCTGCTCAAAAACCAGGCTAAAAAAGGCGAAAGCATATTTGGTGAAGGGACGCTGGAGGTGCTACCTGATGGTTTTGGATTCTTGCGCTCGCCGGATACCTCGTACCTGGCTGGACCCGATGACATATATGTCAGCCCCAGCCAAATTCGACGTTTTAACCTGCACACAGGCGACTCCATCGAAGGCGAGATTCGCACACCCAAAGAAGGCGAACGTTATGTAGCGCTAGTCAAGGTCGACAAAGTTAACTCCGAGCTGCCTGAGAACACAAAAAATAAAATCCTGTTTGAAAACCTGACCCCCTTATTCCCTACCGAGCAAATGGGCTTAGAGCGCGACATACGCGCCGAAGAAAATATTACAGGTCGCATCATTGATATTGTTGCGCCCATCGGAAAAGGGCAGCGCGGCTTGCTGGTAGCCTCGCCCAAGTCGGGCAAAACAGTCATGCTGCAACATATCGCACACTCTATTTCTGCCAATTTTCCTGATTCGCACTTGATAGTTTTACTGATTGACGAGCGCCCGGAAGAGGTCACAGAAATGAGCCGCAGCGTGCGCGGTGAAGTAGTCGCCTCGACTTTTGACGAGCCAGCTACGCGCCATGTACAAGTTGCGGAAATGGTGCTGGAAAAAGCCAAACGTCTGGTTGAACACAAAAAAGATGTGGTCATCCTGCTGGATTCCATCACCCGCTTGGCGCGCGCTTACAACACAGTCGTGCCGTCCTCCGGCAAAGTGCTGACTGGCGGTGTGGATGCCAATGCCTTGCAACGCCCCAAACGTTTTTTCGGTGCGGCACGTAATATAGAAGAAGGTGGCTCGCTGACCATTATCGCAACCGCGCTGGTCGACACTGGCTCGCGCATGGATGATGTGATTTACGAAGAATTCAAAGGCACGGGCAATATGGAAATTCATCTCGACCGCCGCATGGCCGAGAAGCGCATTTACCCTGCCATTAACATCAATCGCTCGGGCACGCGCAAAGAAGAATTACTGATTAAGGCAGAAGTGCTGCAAAAAATCTGGGTGCTACGCAAATTACTCTACCCGATGGACGAACTGGAGTCGATGGAATTTTTGCTGGATAAAATCAAGGCTACCAAAAATAACTTTGATTTTTTTGACTCGATGCGACGTTAACTTTGCTGCATTAATGGTCATACTTTAGTTGCCCGCCGTAACATTTTCGGGGACAATTCAGCCTCATCTATCTAAGCTGTATTCACTTTTAACAAGGAAGATGTGGATATGTCCGAGATTGCCCCGTTGCCAATCGTCGAATCCAAAATTACATTGTCCCCTTGTGGGACCCAGTCGACCCGCGAAAAATCTGATCGACCGATTCAAATTCCAACCCAACCGCCTTTACGCTGGCACTTCGATCCGCAGGTGCTGGAAGTGGAGCAGCGCATCTTGTTTGAGCAAGGCTTTAACTACGTTGGTCATGAATTATTAGTACCCAATCTGGGCGATTTTCACGTACCTCGGCAAACTAACCATGCCAAAATATTGGTACGCAACCAACATGGCATAGAGCTGTTATCCAATATCTGCCGCCATCGTCAGGCCATCATGCTGGAAGGGCGCGGCACTGCAAAAAATATTGTGTGTCCACTGCATCGCTGGAGTTATCAGCTAGATGGAACCATGTTGGGTGCACCACATTTTCCAGAAAACCCTTGCCTGCATCTGAATAAAACGCCGCTGCAAAATTGGAATGGCTTGTTGTTTTCCAGTCAGCGCAATGTGGCCAAAGACCTTGCCGCCATGCCCGCATTAAAGGAACTCGATTTTTCAGATTACCTTTTAGATCGCGTTGAAGTCGAAGAATATGCATTCAACTGGAAAACTTTTATAGAGGCGTATCAAGAGGACTACCACGTCGAACCCTTCCACCCTGGATTAGGAAAATTCGTAGATTGCAATGATTTGCACTGGGAGTTTGGCGATTGGTACTGTTTGCAGACTGTGGGCGTACAGCGTGATTTACGCAAAGTGGGCAGCGCTACCTATGGCAAGTGGCAAGAACAAATTCAGCGCTACCACCATGGCGACATGCCACGCTTCGGCGCAATCTGGCTGACACTTTATCCAAACATCATGATCGAATGGTATCCCGGCACGCTGGTGATCAGCTCGGTCATACCCAATGGAACGGATGCTTGCACGCACATCGCAGAATTTTATTATCTTGAAGACATCGTTTTATTTGAACGTGATTTCATTGCTGCAGAAAAAGCCGCGTACCATGAGACCGCGAAAGAAGACAATATCATCTGCCAGAAAATTCATCAGGGGCGTAAATATTTATACCAGCAAGGCATAGAAGAATCAGGCCCGTATCAATCACCTATGGAAGATGGGCTGCAGCACTTCCATGAATTTTTATTGCGGCAGTTAACACCGCATGTCAAATAACGCTGGTTTGATTTTCCAAAATTCCCACATGAAATGTGCCGCATGAAAGCTTCAAATTTCAACTGGCCAAATCAATAGTGACATGAAAATAAAAGGAGTATGCTGGGACAGGCCTAGATGATTAAATTGAATAGGGATGATTGAAAGGGCTGACTATGAGCACAGTTATTGATCCTGTATGTGGTATGAACGTCGATACCGGGCAGGCGCGTAATGTGGTGCATGATAGCAAGCACTATTACTTTTGTTCGCGGCACTGTATGGATAAATTTGTTGCGGATGCTGGCAAGTATCTCCAGCCAAAACTTATACAGCCCGTCGCGCCGATTCCACTCTCTGCTATTCCTTCCACGCCATCATCCTCCAGTGGCTACACCTGCCCGATGCACCCTGAGATTATTCGTAATGAGCCGGGCGCTTGTCCAATTTGCGGCATGTCGCTGGAAACACTGAATGCGATGATTGAAGATAATGCCGAATTACATGACATGACGCGCCGCTTTTGGGTGAGTTCGGCGTTGGCATTGCCTGTGTTCGTGTTGGCAATGGTGATGGATTTAGTCCCGCAAATCATTCCCGACGATGTATCGATGACGCTGCTGATTTGGATTGAGTTTGCATTGGCAACCCCTGTGGTGTTGTGGGGCGGCTGGCCAATTTTTCAACGCGGCTGGACATCACTGGTGAATCGCAATCTCAACATGTTTACCTTAATTACGCTGGGTGTAAGTGTGGCGTGGATTTACAGCATGGTGGCAATGCTACTGCCGGAAATTTTTCCGCCGACCATGCATACCATGGGCGGCATGGTGCCAGTATATTTTGAAGCGGCGGCAGTCATCATGGCACTGGTGCTGTTAGGACAGGTGATGGAGCTGCGTGCGCGCAGCCAGACCAGCACGGCGATTAAATTATTGCTCGGCCTCGCACCGAAAACTGCACGCATCGTACACGCAAATACCAAGGGAGAACTCATTGTTGAAACAGACATCCCGCTAGAGCAGGTGCAACCTGGTGATGTGCTGCGTGTGCATCCTGGCGAGAGAGTGCCAGTGGATGGAGTAGTGCTCGAGGGCAGCAGTGCGCTGGATGAATCGATGGTCACAGGCGAATCTATTCCTGTAGCAAAAATTGCTGGGGCGCGACTCATCGGTGCCACACTAAACGGCACAGGCAGCTTGTTGATGCGCGCCGAACGCGTCGGTGCCAAGACACTGCTGGCGCAAATCGTGCATATGGTCAGCGTTGCGCAACGTTCGCGCGCACCTATTCAAAGATTAGCTGATGTGGTCGCGAGTTATTTCGTTCCGGCAGTGGTATTGGCAGCATTCGCTACGCTAGCGGCATGGGGCATCTGGGGACCAGAGCCAAGGTTGGCACATGCCATCGTCAACGCCGTGGCAGTTCTGATTATTGCCTGCCCATGCGCGCTGGGCTTGGCTACACCGATGTCTATCATGGTCGGCATCGGGCGCGGAGCACAATTAGGTGTACTCATTAAAAATGCCGAAGCGTTGGAAACGATGGAAAAAGTGAACACCTTAGTGATAGATAAAACTGGCACCCTGACTGAGGGTAAGCCAAAGTTGGTTTCGATCATTGCGCTCCACGGCTTTTCAGAGCAACTCTTATTACAACTGGCAGCTAGTTTAGAGCGTGCCAGCGAACACCCGCTTGCGGCCGCTATCATTAATGGGGCGCAGGATAAAGGATGCATGCTGACAGCAGTTACTGAGTTCCGCTCCATCACGGGCATGGGCGTGATTGGTACAGTTGAGGGTTATGCGGTCGCTTTGGGTAATCTCAAATTATTCGAAACATTAAAAATTAATGCAGGTGAATTGTCCACCCGCGCCGAAGTGTTACGCAACGATGGACAAACGGTAATGTTGCTGGCTGTAAATAATACAGCGGCAGGATTAATTGCCGTGACTGATCCAATCAAGGAATCCACACAAAGTGCAATACGAACTCTGCATGAACAAGGTGTGCAAGTAATTATGCTCACCGGAGACAATCGTGTGACAGCTGAAGCAGTGGCAAGAAAATTAGGTATTGATCGAGTAGAAGCGGAAATTTTGCCGGAACAGAAAGTATCTGTCATTAAACAATTGCAAGCACAGGGACGCATTGTAGCAATGGCGGGGGATGGCATCAACGACGCGCCCGCATTGGCGCAAGCGCAGGTCGGTATTGCAATGGGCACTGGAACTGACGTAGCCATGGAAAGTGCAGGAATTACCCTGGTAAAAGGTGATTTACGCGGCATCGTACATGCGCTGCACCTGTCCCGTGCCACCGTGAGGAATATCCGGCAAAATTTAATCTTTGCCTTTGTTTATAACGTGCTGGGGATACCTGTGGCGGCGGGTGTGTTGTATCCGATGTTTGGTTTACTGCTCTCACCCATTATCGCCGCTGCAGCGATGAGTTTCAGCTCAGTGTCAGTTATTGCGAATGCACTGAGGTTACGCAAATTGCAGTTGTGACATATAGCAAGCGTAACAATACTCAATTATTGAGATCCTCTAAAAGGGAACCAAGAAAGAAGTGTTGCCGCGGCAAGCGTCGCAATTTTTCCAGTCTCGGATTCAATCCGTCACATTATGACAATGCTTCTGCAAAGCACCGGATACCATGGCCTCTCCCATCAAATACATGGAATAGTCATGAAAAATAAAAGCTCGCTATATAGCTACCTGCGTAGCGCGTATAATTTCACATGCGAACTCGGAATATCGTGCTGCCAAAAGAACTAAGACCTTAAACTAACCCACCACAAAGCCCATTCTTATGATTACCATACAACGCTCGCCTAACCTGATTGACATCGCTGTGTTGGGTGAATTTACCCTGGCGGATTTCAAGCAAATCGAAGACCAGGCACTCAGCCAATTAAATGCATCCAAGCTCACCGCATCGAGTTCCATCAGCCTGCTGTTTGATTTGCGTGACATGATCGATTACACCATCGATGTTGCGCTGGAAGAAATCAAGTTTTTTGGCGGCGCGCATCCCGCTCAATTCAGAAAAATCGCAGTCGTTACAAATGACCAATGGATCACTTGGCAAGCCTGGTTATCGCGACTATTTGTAGATGCAGATATTCGACCCTTTGCAGATTATGATGAGGCGAAAGCTTGGGTGCATTCAGAGAGCTAATCTTGCCAGCCCCACTTTTAGCTTTGCAACATACACGGCATATCGGGCTAGACGGCTCCCCGCTTGATTTGATCAAATCAGATCAGCTCCAGATTGATAAGCCAGCTTATTTTTCCAGCCAGATAAACGTTCCCATCCGTCCAGTCACCCCATCACGCCTGTAAGAAAAAAATCGGGCAGGATCAGTATAGGTGCAAAAATTACCCCCGTAAATGCGGGTGATGCCCAACGCATTTAGCCGTAAACGTGCCAGTTGATATATATCGGCCTGCCACTTGCCCGGTGTCAATTCCGCCCAACCGAAGGTTGGATGCGGATTGCCTACCTTTGGTGCAGTGCTGGGT